>CAZMJV010000023.1:21513-24572 GCA_964566905.1 uncultured Coriobacteriia bacterium
TCCTGGTCCGTCTGGAATCCAGGTTCCATCGAACTCCTCAACTGCGGAAACAACGGAAAGTCAAACGTCGCGAGTATAGCAAAGGGTCGTGTGCAAACTATGAAGACAAGGGGCAATACAGCATACGGAACAAAGAAGAAGGTCGGCCCCGAGGGACCGACCTTCCTGTAGTTCTTTGTACCGAACCGAAGCTCTCAGATTCCCTGATTGGTTAGGGGATGCTGTAGGTCGAGCCGTCGGTCAGGTGGCACTTGAGGCAGGAACCGTCGCGGAGGGAGAATCCGCCACCCTCACCGTAGCCGGCAGCGCCGCGCTCGATGGGATCGACAGCAACGCCGACGGCGCTGTAGTCAGAGGCGGTCATCCACAGGCCGTAGCGAGTGGCGTCCGTGTTGTCCGTGACGATGGTGGTCGCGCCGCCGTTGAGGAGGGCACCGGTGGCACCGTACGCGCCGACGGAGACATCGTAGTCAAAGCGGTCAGCGTAGACATCGATACCGCGGTTGGCGTGCGGGAACGCGGTGCTGTTGGAAGCGACATCGACGAGGTCGTGGCACTTCTCACAGGTCGGGGCGTGGCCGAAGAACTGGCCGCCAGCGGAGGGGTGACCGGAAGCAACAGTGTTGGTTCCATCAACCGTCAGGGGGTTGGCGAAGCCAGCGGCTGCGACGGAGAACGAGGAGTTCGCGTGGCAGGGCGAGCAAACGTAACCCGTGACGAACGCCTTCATGGCGTCGCCGGTGGCGGTGGTGCTCACGCCGGGGGCGGTGTTGCCAGCGGCGATTGCAGCGCTCATGTAGTTGGCAAGGTCAGCACTGGGCGTCGCACCAGTCTTGATGGTGGTGAAGGCAGTGTTGGTCGAGCCGTCGATAGCAGCGTTCTGCAGGTTGTACTTGGCAACGATCGCGTAGGTCAGGTCGGCACCGACGCCGTGGACGGAGCCATGGCAGCCGCGCTCGACGCAGGTCTGGCCGCCGCCACCGATGTGGGGACCGGAAACGGTCTCACCAACAGCGACGAGGGTGTCGGAGGGCGAAGCGCCCCAAGCAGCGTGGCACTCGGCGCACGCAGCGGTACCGATACCGTTGAGCAGCTTGAAGTCAGTGCTGGATCCCATGGCCGTGGCCGTGGTGAACGCGCGGTGGATCGAGTGGCAGACGACGCACTTGACGGACGTCTGGGTGTATCCACCGTGAGGGGACACGGTCTGGGTGGTACCACCCTCGGCAGCGACGATCGCAGCGTTGGTGGCAGTAGCGCCACCCCAGGACAGATACTGCTCGTTGGCAGCAATACCGGCGTACTTAGCAGTCGCGACAGCCGTGAAGGCAAAGACAAGGCAGGCCGCGAGCGCGAGTACGAAGAGGACGTTCTTCTTCATATTCGGAGCTCCTTTGGTGTTGTTTGATTTGAAAGTAGTCTTTTTCATTGCAGCACCTCCTTCCCAGACAAGGATTCCCAGTGAACTACCTGGGTCTATACTTCACGCATTTGCGCGTAAAGACTCATGGACAACCTCGCACAGAGTACGCCGCCGCAGAGATGATTACAAGCACCGTTCGCCGATATAAACTTTCTTAACATCTCAAGGTCATCTATACTGCGCGAGCTCTACGCTCAGTCTACGCTCTACCACCCGCGTAGTACATCTCCCCACATAAAACGAACAGTCCCTCCACATGTGGAAGGACTGTTCTCAGTGCCCGTTGATCGGTGCTAGACAGCGGGTGTCGCAGGCGGAGCGGAGGCTTCCAACTTCCGAGCCGCGGCTGCCGCTTCCAGGCGCTCGCGCTTCTTCTTACGGTTGATCCTGTTCACGATGAACGAGACGACCAGGACGATGATGAGGAGCAGGAGCGGGAAGAAGCATGCCTTGAGAGGGCCGGCGAGCGAGGCGCGTCCCCTGGCGAGCAGCGAGCCTCCCGAGTCCGGAAGTCGTACGATCTGCGCACGCTTGGCGCCGGTATCGGAGACGACGAACCAGTCGTGCAGCGGATCGTAGTCGATGTCGGAGGGATAGTAGAACTTCCCGTCCTCCTTCTTGAGCGCGATCTCGCCGTACTTCGTGATGAACTCACCGGTCTTCTTGTTGAAGGCACCGAACGAGAAGTCGTACATATCGGACACGATCAGACGATTGTTCGCATCGAGCGTCATACCCATCGGGAGCTGCATCTGCGCGGGAGCATCCGAATCGAACGTCATCTCTCCGGTCATCTGCTTGTTTCCGGGGTAACCGGTCTCAACCATCCAGATATTCTCACCCTTGACGGTCCAGGCGCTCAGGCGGTTGTTGAAGGTATCCGCGGCATAGACGACGTTGTCCTCGTCGATCGCGACGCCGTTCACCTTGTCGAACTGATCCTTGCCCTTGCCGTTGGTACCGATGGTCTGGACGAGGTTTCCCTCTTTGTCGAGGATCGCAATACCAGCATTGCATCCAACGACTACATAGTTGTCATTCACCGCGAGAGACAGAGGCTCCGGAACTCCGAACTCACCGAGCTCGGTCCCGTCCGTCTCAAAGACACGTACGACGTCGTAGGTGGGCTCGGCGACATAGATGAGGCCGTCGTTGTCCATCGCCACCTCGGCCGGGTGGCGCAACCGCGCACCGGCGGTGGCAGAGTCCTCGGCTGAGGGTGCGATCATGCTCACGAACGTACCGTCGGGGGAGTACTGAACCAGACGGAACTTGCTCGGGTCAGCCTCCCAGATGTTCCCGTTGCTGGGATCGAGCGCGATACCCGAGGGGTTCGTCAGCTGGGCGTCGGTATCACCGAAGCCGTAGATCGACCTCACCCAGGTGGTCCTGCCCGCCTCGGACGTGGGAGAGCCCGCCGGTACGAGGATTCTGAAGAGGTAGTAACCGACCGCCGTGAGCAGCAGAATCAGGATGATCAGGACGATCGCAAGGATCCTTCGACCTGTCTTAGAGGTCTTCTTCTCCTTGGGCTCGTCGGAGACCACGGCAGCAATCGGCTCCCTGTCTCCCACGGGCATCTTGCTTTCGATGGAATCGCTCATTATTTGGCTCCGGTCTTCTCAAGTCCTGCGAT
>CAZMJV010000024.1:0-3855 GCA_964566905.1 uncultured Coriobacteriia bacterium
AGCGTGCTCGTCATCGCAAACGCCGGCAGTCTCGTGATGCTGATTCGTGGAGTCTTCTTCGGCTCGGCACTGAGGCCGATGGACCTGCTCGCCGACGGCGTCGTGCTCTGGGTGGTGAACGTGCTCGTGTTCGCCATCGTCTACTGGGAACTGGACGGCGGCGGCCCCGAAGAGAGGCTCGACCATCGCGGCGAGCATCCCGACCTCGTGTTCCCGCAGCAGCAAGCCGACCAGGAGCACCTCACCAGGTCGGACTGGCAGCCGTCCTTCGGAGACTACCTCTTCGTGGCGCTCACGAACGGTACGGCGTTCTCGCCTACCGACACGATGCCTTATACCAAGCGTGCGAAGCTCGCCATGGGCGTCCAGAGCATCCTCTCGTTCGCAATCGCAGCGGTACTCGTCGCACGCGCCGTCAACACCGCAAGGGGCTGACCGGAATGGAACCCCTCTGGTTCATCGTGCTGGGAACATACTGCGTCCTGAGCGTCGTCGCTTTCGTGCTCTACGGCTTCGACAAGGCTGCCGCCAAAGGCGGTCGTCGGCGCACGCCGGAGAACACTCTGCACCTCGTATCGCTGGCCGGAGGCTGGCCCGGAGCACTGATCGCTCAGAGCGTATTCCGGCACAAGACGCGGAAGCAGCCATTCCGATTCGTGTTCTGGTGCACCGTCCTCATCAACTGCGCCGTCGTCGCGTGGATACTGTCGCAATCGGCCGCCTTCAAAGGCTGAATCCTCTCTCCAAAAACCGCCGCTTATATGCGGTTATCCTGTGCGTGTTGCCGTGCCGATACCCGCGTGCTGTATCGTTGGGCGCGATAAACTGACGGCTGATGCCGCACAAGAATGGAGCCCATGGTGTTGCAACTCAAGAACGTCTCCAAGAGCTACACGACGGGAGACTTCACACAGGTCGCCCTGGACAATGTGAGTCTCACGTTCCGAAAGAACGAGTTCGTCGCGATCCTCGGACCGAGCGGCTCGGGCAAGACCACGTGCCTCAACATCGTGGGCGGTCTCGACCAGTACGACACCGGTGACCTCGTCATCGAGGGCAAGTCGACGAAGGACTTCAAGGACGGCGACTGGGATGCGTACCGCAACAACTCGGTCGGGTTCATCTTCCAGAGCTACAACCTCATCGCGCACCTGAGCATCGTCGACAACGTCGAGTTGGGCATGACGCTCAGCGGCGTCCCCTCAGCCGAGAAGCACCGACGCGCGCTCGAGGTACTCGAGGCCGTGGGGCTCAAGGAGCACGTGGGCAAACGGCCCAACCAGCTCTCGGGTGGCCAGATGCAGCGCGTGGCGATCGCCCGAGCGCTCGCGAACGACCCGCAGGTCGTCCTCGCCGACGAGCCCACGGGTGCTCTCGACACCCAGACGAGCGTCCAGATCATGGAGCTCATCAAGGAGATCGCGAAGGACCGCCTCGTCATCATGGTCACGCACAACCCGGACCTCGCGAGCTCCTACGCGAACCGCGTCATCGAGTTCCGTGACGGCGCGGTCATCTCCGACAGCAATCCGCCTTCAGAGGACGACATCACCGGCGGCTACAGCCCCAAGAAGACGAGCATGAGCTTCTTCACGGCGCTGAAGCTCTCCGGCACCAACATCGCGACGAAGAAGTGGCGCACCATGCTCACGGCGTTCGCCTCGAGCATCGGAATCGTGGGAATCGCGCTCATCCTCTCGCTGTCCAACGGCTTCGGCAAGCAGATCAAGTCCTTCGAGAGCGATTCGATGGCCGGGTTCCCCATCCAGATCATGCAGCAGAGCATCAGCATGGACAGCGCGACCATGTCCCAGCAGATGGGTTCCGGTGGCGACGCGGACAAGAAGAAGTTCCCCAAGACGGATGTCATCTACCCCTACGACGTCGCCAAGGAAAGCATCGCCCACACAAACGTCCTCACCGACGACTACGTGGACTATGTCGAGAAGATCGATCCGTCGATCATCTCTGGCATCTCCTACACCCGACTGGTGAACATGAACGTGCTGCGTCGCGACGACGCGGGCGCGATCTCGAGCATCAACACCTCGGCGGTCAAGTTCTCCGCCTACCCCAGCGACACCGGCGACGGGGGATCCACGTACTTGGAGAAAAACTACGACCTGCTCTCGGGAACCTACCCGAGTGGCGAAGGCGACCTCATCCTGGTCGTGGACCAGTACAACAAGATCGACTCCACGATCCTCGACGCCCTCGGCCTTGATGGCAGCGCGAAGGAGATCGGGTACGACGACATCGTCGGACGCGAGTTCAAGGTGGTCATGAACGACGACTACTACGTGAAGAACGACGGACTCTTCTTCGCGAATATCGAGAAGGACGCGCTCTCCGCGATGTACGACTCTCCCGACTCCATCACCACCCGGATCGTAGCGATCGTTCGCTCGAACGCCGACAACGACACCGCGGTCCTCTCCAAAGGTCTCGCGTACTCCAACGCGCTGGCCAAGCGTGTGATCGACAACTCCAAGGACTCGCAGATCGTGAAGGCCCAGGAAGCGACCGACTACAACATCCTGACCGGCCAGGCGTTCGCCGAGCGCAGCGCCTCCGCGGACGCGATGACCGGAGGAAGCGACGGCGGACTGTCATCGATGACGAACGCCCCCACGGTCGCAGGAATCACGAAGAACGAGATGCTCGCCAGCATCGGCGCGACCAGCGTCCCCTACTCGATCTCCATCTATCCTGTCGATTTCGACTCGAAGGACCAGATCGTCGACTACCTCAACAAGTGGAACGACGGGAAGTCGAAAGAGGACAGCATCATCTACACCGACCTCGCGGCCGCGCTGACGTCACTCACGAGCGGCATCATGGACGCCATCACGATCGTACTGATCGCCTTCGCGGCGATCTCGCTCGTCGTGTCGCTCATCATGATCGGCATCATCACCTACATCTCGGTGCTCGAGCGCACCAAGGAGATCGGCGTCCTGCGCGCCCTCGGCGCGAGGAAGAAGGATGTCACGCGCGTGTTCAACGCCGAGACGTTCATAATCGGAACCTTCTCGGGGCTTCTGGGCATCGGAATCGCGGTCGCTCTCACGCTCCCCGCGAACGTGCTGATCGAGAAGATGACGGGCCTCGCAAACGTCGCGCAGCTCAACCCGGTTCACGGGGTGCTCCTCGTCGTGATCAGCGTCGCGCTGACGCTCCTCGGCGGACTGCTTCCCGCCCGGATGGCCGCCAAGAAGAATCCCGTCGAGGCTCTGCGCACCGAGTAGTTCGGAATCGTCACCGGAAGGGAGCTGATCACCATTCGACTCTTCATCGCAGCGGAACTCCCCTCGACAATCGCCGCTGAACTCGCGACGACATCGGAGCAGCTGCACGAGCGGATACAGGGACGCTTCGTGCCCCCGCGACTCTTCCATGTGACGCTGGCCTTCCTCGGAGAGGTTGAGGAGGACTCGGTCCCTGTCATCCGCGCGGCCCTCGAAACGGCATGCACGGACTTCTGGCCCTTCGAGCTGCAGCTCGGGGACCTGGGATTCTTCGGACGTCGTCGGTCGGCGACGCTGTGGCAGGGTTTCCGCGACGGAATCGTCCTCGAGGCTCTGGGAGCCACCATCCGCGCGGAACTCGCGGCAGCGGGCTTCGTGTCCGACGACAAGCCGCTCCACCCGCACGTCACGCTCGCACGGAGCGCAGCTCTGGGCGATGTGGTCCTGACCGACTTCTCGGGCACATCGCAGGGAATGGTGGAGACCATCACGTTGTTTCACAGCACGACGATCGAGAACGCCCTGCAGTACCTCCCGGTCGCCCGGGTCACCCTTTAGGAAGAAGCGAGGATCGCCGCGTGGCATTTCTGCTTGGATGCGAGAACGT
>CAZMJV010000024.1:3955-23155 GCA_964566905.1 uncultured Coriobacteriia bacterium
GACGCCCGCATCCGCGGCATCATCAACGGTCTCATCCGCGACATCCCGTGGGAAGGCCGCATCGGCGACCTCTCGGGCGGACAGCGTCGCCGTGTCGACCTCGCGCGCGTGCTCGTCGGCGACTACGACGTGCTGATGCTCGACGAGCCCACAAACCACCTCGACATCAGCGCCATCGCATGGCTGGCGGAGCACCTCAAGGGCCGCTGGCCCAGGAAGTCCGGCGCGCTGCTCGTCGTCACGCACGACCGCTGGTTCCTCGACGAGGTGTGCCTTGGGATGTGGGAGGTGCACGACGGGGACGTCGATCCGTTCGAAGGTGGCTACTCCGCCTACGTCCTCCAGCGCGTAGAACGCGACCAGGCCGCCATGGTGGCCGAGCAGAAGCGCAGGAACTTCATGCGCAAGGAGCTCGCGTGGCTTGCCCGTGGGGCCCGCGCACGGGCGACCAAACCGAAGTTCCACGTCGAGAGCGCACGAGCGCTGATCGCCGAAGAGCCTCCCCTTCGCAACTCGCTCGAACTGAAGCGCACGGCCATCTCACGCCTCGGCAAACAAGTGGTCGACCTTATCGACGTCACCGAGCGTTTCGGTGAGAAGACCGTCATCGACGACCTCACCTGGCTTATCGGCCCGGGTGATCGGTTCGGCATCCTCGGAGAGAACGGCGCCGGAAAGACGACGCTCCTGAGCATCATCCAGGGGGCGCTCAAGCCGACCTCGGGCACCGTCAAGATCGGCAAGACCGTCAAGTTCGCAGTCCTGTCGCAGCACCTCGACGAACTGGAAGCCCTTGGGGACCAGCGCGTCCGCGAGGTCCTCTCCCAGTACCACACGCGCTACGAGTTTGACGGCAAGGAGATGACGCCCGCGCAGCTGCTCGAGCGCCTCGGGTTCGAGTCCGCCCAGCTCTCCACACCGGTTTCCGACCTCTCCGGCGGGCAGATGCGCCGGCTCCAGCTGATGCTCATCCTTCTGGACAAGCCCAACGTCCTGATCCTCGACGAGCCGGGCAACGACCTCGACACCGACATGCTCGCCGTCCTCGAGGACTTCCTTGACGCATGGCCCGGGACACTCATCCTCGTATCCCACGACCGCTACCTCATGGAGCGCGTCACCGACGACCAGTTCGCCCTCATCAACGGGAAGATCCGCCACGTCCCCGGCGGCGTCGACGAGTATCTGCGGTTACTGGAGGAGCGCGACCGCGGTCGAGTCGAGGCCCAGCCGGCGAAGAAGATCGCCAAGGGAGGCGCGGCCGACTCGGACTACAACCTGAAGAAGCAGCTGGCGTCGACCGAACGGAAGCTTGAGACCCTCGGCGAGAAAGCCGATGCGATTCGCGTGCGGATGAAAAAGGCGGACCCTTCGGATTTCGAGGCGCTCATCGACCTACAGAACCAGCTCCAGGACATCATGCAGCAGACTTCGGACCTCGAGGACATCTGGGTCGAAATCTCGGAGAAGCTCGCCTGAAGCGATACGATGTAGTGGTAGATAACAGGACGCCGCCCACTTTCACGGGCGGCGTCCTCGTTCGATTGTTGGATTCGGCCTGTAGCGCTACTCGTGGTCTTCCGAGTCGGTGCGCTTGACGGTCGTGACCCTGTCTCGCGGGCTGACCGCTCGGATCAACATAAGAACGCCGTAGCTCAGCACCGCATACACGGCGATGGCGACGAGCACACTCCATTCGAAGATGGCCCCTGCCACCTGCTGCGTGCTGAAAATCGCGTTGAACGGAGCCATGAAGACGTCGGAGACGGCGTAGATGAACTTGACGAACCCCGCCTCGCCGTTCGCACCGAAGAGCCGGAGCAAGAATCGGAAAGCGAGGAAGACCTCGATCGCACCGAACACGAACGACGCGATTCGAGAAAGAACGACCTCGATTGGTGCGCGTACCTCGGTTTGGACTTGGCGGGTGTTTTCGACTGCAGACATACGCCTCTCCTTTCCCTCGTGCGCAACTGTGGGCGCAATTGCCCACGCACCTAATATACCCTGCAATTTTATGGAGAGACACTGCAGTAGCAGGCGTTTCCCTTGCCCTTCTCCACCACGGGCAGGCGTGAGCGCTGCACCGTTTACAGATTCGGCTGCTGCGCCGGGACGGGCAACCGGGACGTGATGACCGGGCGGGTCTCGAGCTGCCGGAGTTTGCGGCGCAAGCGTAGTGAGTTGCCCACCACGAGAAGGCTGCTGGAAGCCATAGCAGCGGCAGCGACGGCTGGTGTGATCAGCCCGAATGCTGCGAGAGGCAGCGCGACCGCATTGTAGCCGAGAGCCCAGCCCAGGTTCTGCCGGATGACGTGCCGGGTGGCCGACGCCGCCGAAATTAACCACGGCACCAAGTTCAGATCATCGCGATTGAGCACGACGTCGGAGGTCTGTCCCGCGATGTCGGTGCCTCCGGCCACTGTGATGCTCAAGTCCGCTTTGGCAAGGGACGGTGCGTCGTTCACCCCATCGCCAACCATGGTGACCCAGTCCCCGCCTGACTGAAGCCGTGCGATCTCGTCGGCCTTGAGCTCTGGGGTCAGCCGCGACGAATGCCGGCCGATGCCCAGTTCCGCCGCCACTGCACGTGTCGTCTCCTCGCTGTCGCCCGAGAGCAGCACGGAGTCCATCCCACGCCTGCGCAGTTCCGCCACGGCCTCTCGTGCGTTTGGGTCGACCTTGTCGCGTAGCGAGACGAAGCCGAGCACGTCGTCATTGCGGGCCACCCAGACCACCGTCTCGCCGAGCGCCGAGCGAGCCGCCGAGGCCCGGATCAACTCATCGTCAGGCGGCTGCGGCATCAACTCGACCCGGCCGACCACCACGCGCGACCCATCCTCCAGCATCGCGGAGGCCCCTATCCCGGATTGTAGTTCGAAGTCGTGCGCGGCTTCGGCCGACGATGCCGCCGAGACGATTGCCGCAGCGAGCGGGTGCTGTGAGTACTGCTCGACAGCAGCAGCAGTTCGCAGCAGCTCGACTCGGGCGCGCCCGCCCGAGTCCGCCACCTCGAGCCTTCCGAGCGTGACAGTTCCGGTCTTGTCGAAAGCCACCAGCGTGGTCTTCCCGGCGTTCTCGAGCGCCGCCCCGTTTCGGACCAGCACGCCCTCGCGTGCGGTGTTGCCCAGCGCGACACTGATCGCGAGGGGCGTCGCGAGGCCGAGCGCGCACGGGCACGCGACCACCAAGACGGCAACGGCTGTGATGAGCGCGTGCGACGCGGGCACGCCCGTGAGCGCCCATCCGACCCCCGTCGCCCCGGCAAGGGCGATGACACCGAGCGTGAGGTAGAGAGAGACCCGGTCGGCAAGCCGTTCGGCGGGCGCACGCGAGGAGAGCGTCGTCTCCACGAGTGCTCGGATAGCGGAGAGCCGCGACTCGTCGACGCCATTCTCGGCGCGAGCCGTGAGCGCACCGTCGACCACGAGCGTTCCCGCCCAGATCATGTCGCCGCTGTGCTTGGGCACGGTCGCAGACTCGCCGGTGAGCAGCGATTCGTCGGCGTGCCCTGCGCCCTCGAGCACGGTCGCGTCGGCCGGCACGCGCTCGCCCGGTTTGACGACGATCTTATGACCGGGCCTGAGTTGCCAGGCGGGCATCTCATGGATCGCGCCCGACGGGCCGAGCACCCATGCGCGCTCGGGCTGAAGCTCCATGAGTCCTCGCACGTCCATGCGGGCACGCGTACCGCCTGACATCTCGATGTAGCGGCCAACGATCACGAACTGGACGATCATTGCCACGGAGTCGAAGTAGGTCGGGTAACCGCCGACGATCGTCGCCCACGTGCTGTAGCCGAACGCGGACAGAGTCCCGAGCACGACGAGTGTGTCCATGCCTGGCGTGCGCGCGCGAAGCTCGTGCGATGCGCCGCGCAGGAACGTGATGCCGCCGTAGAACAGCACAGGTGCCGCGAGAATGAGCGCCAACCACTGCAGCAGCCGGACCTGAGGCGACGAGAAGTCTCCCGTTGAGTACGCTGAGTACAGTCTGACGAGGTAAAGGACCATCTCCTGCATGCCAAAGGCGAGGGCGACGAGGACCTGGATGAGTAGTCGCTCTTCGGCACGCCCTGACTTCTTGGACTCCGGGCCCCCAGCCATCGTCGGAATGTAGCCGAGCCGCTCGATGCGGTGGACCAATTCCTTGAGATCCGTGATACGCGGGTCGTAGTCGATCCGCCCCTTCGCTGCGGCGAAGCTCACCTGCGCGTCGATCACGCCTTCACCCTGGCGCAGAACCTTCTCGATAACCCTGGCGCACGAAGCGCACCACATACCCTCCAGCGTGAAGAATGCGGTTTCCTGGTGCAGACCGAGTCGTTCGGCTACACCGCGTCGACGTTCGGGTACATCGGCGAGGACCTCATCCAGCATGCCAGCCTTCGCCGCGCGCTCATAGAGCAGGGCGCAGTCCTCGGTATCGAAGCAGTGCTCGGCGCCATGAATGAGCCGAACGACCGGGCGGCCCATGATCGCCATCCCACACAGTTCGCAGTTCGTGCAGCTGCTCATCGGCGCACCGAGAACGGGCCGCTGCCAACCTCCGCGTACGTTCGCACCGTCACCTGGTCCTTGCCCAGGTGCGGCTCGAACTCCTCGAAGATGTGATCCTCGAGAATGGATGACTCGCGGTGCGCCTCGACATCGGACCAGTCACTCCACACGCTACGGACCACGACTCGGGTCTTCTCCGGATCGTCGACCGTGTACCACGCGTCCGCGAGCACGAATCCCCTCTGGACCGGAAGCCGGATCTTGAGGTAGCCGACCAGACGCTCGAGCGAGTCGCCGATCTCCAGCTCGGGAATCTGGTCGTGTCGAAGATCGAACGAGACCTCATACAGGTACGGCATCGTTAATGTCACCCCTTCCAGTTGAGGATGAGGTAGACCAGCCACACGATCGCGGCCGTGAGCATGATGATGGTCGCCATGAACGGCACGCCGCCGCCAGCCTCCGATATGGCACCTGCGAAGCTGTCGATGAACCCGTCGGGGCGGGTGACCTCGCCCTTGTGTGCTTGGTCGACGGGACGATTGCCGCTCACGCCGGCTTTGTCGGATGCCGCGTGATATTTGAACGCGAACGCCAAGGCCGCGCCCAGAAGCACGATGGTTCCAACTATGACCGAGAAGAGCTGCGGACCAATCCGCAGAACATTGTCAGGCATGACTAGTCCCCCTTCACAATCGTTCGGCGACCCGGCCACGCCTCAGGTTCCTTTTCGTCTAACGGAATGCGGCCGAGCGCCTCAGCGTCATCGAGCTGGCCGGAATATACTGCCCACGCGAGCAGCGCCAAGGCGAAGATGACGACGAACCCCATCCAGCCGGCTACGATCTGCAGTCCGAGTGTCATCGGCGCGTCACCCTCCCCACTCCCCGCCCGTCAAGCCAACGACGTAGGCCGTCACATTCCAGAGGTCGATCTCCTCGAGCAGCGGCTGGAAGCCGTACATGTGGGTGCCTGGGATTCCTCCGCGCGTCACGGCGAAAATGTACGGCAGGTTCATGTCCTTCGCGAAGGGCGCCGGGTGGCCGCCGAGCAGGTTAGCCGCACCCGGGCCGTCACCCTCGCCAGTGTCACCGTGGCATGTGACGCAATACTGCTCGTAGATCGGCTTGCCGTCCGCAGGAACGATGGTGGCGATCTCGTCCTCGAAGATGCCCGTATCAGTGCGGACATACGGGAGTGGCACATCGCCCTTGCCGTAGTGCGACCGGTTGCCTTCTGAAGCAAGACCCGTCGTGTACGAATCCTTAAGGTACTTCACGTCCGCCCAGCGCATCCGGGTACTCAGGAACTCTCCCCACGTGGGCATCGCCGTGTTCTTCATACCGTTGGTTACCTTCGAGAACGTTATGCCGTCGTAGTGGTCCATGATCCCAGGAACCGTCGGTGCGAGCTTCTCCTGGAGGTTGGCAGGCTTCGGGTTCAGATACGCACCATCCCAGCCCGTGCCATCTCCCGCCAAACCATGGCAGTGAGCGCACTGCACGAGGAACTGCTGCCGACCGGCGTCGTACTTCGCGCTGGCCGGGATCGTCCCCCGCTTCATAACCGCGGTGGTCGTGATCTTTTCTTTCTCCTCGAGCTGCGGGGGCGGGGTGGTCGTCTGCGTGAACATCGTCCTGATGTAGGTCACCAACTGCCAGCGCTCGGTCTCGTCGTAGACCATCTTCCACGTCGGCATCGCGGTCCACGGCACGCCCTCGCTGACTCGCCAGAAATAGTCGCCGTCGGTGAAGTCGACGTAGTCGGCATGCGCGGAGAAGTCCGGCGGCACGGGTTCGATGCCCTGACGGTAGACACCCTCGCCGTGGGCGGCGTCACCGTGGCAGACGGCACACTCGCGGTTCCAGATGCGCTTGCCCGCATCGATGTTCTCGACCGTAATCGGCAGGGGGTTCTTCAGGTCGTACTGGGTCCAGACGTCGCCCTCATCCGGGTCGCGCTCAAACGGCACTGCGTACACCTGCTGCACGTAGCGGATCACATTCCACCGCTCGCTTTCGGTGAGGCTCTCTCTCCACGGCGGCATGACCGACCCCTGAACACCCTCTGACACATGCCAGAACCACTGGTCGTCGGGCATCGAGCGGAAAGGATCCGCCTTGAAGTTGGCCGGCGTCACGATAAGCGTGCCGCCATACGTACCCAGACCGTTGCCCGCGCATCCGTGACAGGTAATGCAGCGCGACGCGTAGATCATCTTGCCCTCGTACAAGCCTGATTCCTTGAAGGTCGGCCACCCTTGGGGAGTCGGGTCGGCGCCACCGGCCTGTACCGCGGTGGTAAACGTTGTCGGCGTCGATGCCTGATAGGGCTCGGGCGACTCGACCATGAACTCGGTCGCGTTACGGTCGCCGAGGTTGTAGAGGTACTCGGATATGGCGCGCAGGTCAGACTCCGGCAAGAAAGCGAATTCCGGCATGACCGAAAGCGGTGAGAACTGCCGTGGGTGCTTGAGGTGATCGATTTCCCAGCGCTGGCTGCGCTTGCGGCCGATGTAGGACAGGTCCGGGCCCGTGCGGATCGAGCCCAGGATCAGGGGTCGGTCGAAAGCGTAGTCGCCGCCTTGCGATACCGGTCCCATGCCGTTGTCGACGGCTCTGACGTACTGGGTGTGGCAGTAGTTGCAGCCATTCGAGTAGAACAGCTTGCGCCCGCGCTCCTGCAGCGCGGTATACGGGTGTGAGACGACCGTGGTCGTCGGCTTCCAAACCAGCGACGGGGTGAATACCACGACAGTGATCACTGAGAGCACCACGATGACAGCGCCCCACAAGATGATCTTGAATGACATCTTCATCGCGTCATCACCCCATCATCCCCGACGCATGTGCTGGAGCCGCGTCCGCCACCTGTGGAGTGACGTTCACCTCAGGAAGTTCGAAGGGGCGCGGGACGATTAACGTTGCGAGGATGTTGTAGGCGAACATGACGAAGCTCGTCACGATGAGGGTGCCTCCCATGATGCGAACTGCGCCCCAGGGCCGCAGCGTCGGAAGCACCGTCCATATGGGCATGCCTCCGTGGACCCATGCCACACCTTGGATCGCGCCGTTGACAACGAAACTCAGGAAGAAGGCCGTGAAACCGATTACGTAGAATGCGTATTGAGCACGAGCCAGCCTTCGGCTGTACAGCGCGCGCCCGAGTGCACGTGGCAGCACGTAGTAGGCCCCTGCGATGCAGCACGATGCCGAGAAGAACATCAATCCGAGCATCGCGTGACCGGGCACGTACTGGGTAAAGTGAGTGAGCTCGTTGACCCCTCGGAGCGCCTCATTGGAGCCCTGGAACGAGACGAGGATGTACGCTGCCCAGCCGGTGAGGACGTAGAGCAGAGGGACACTTGATCTGACCCGCGACCAATTCCCTCGCATGGTCAACATGATGTTGAACATCGTCGCTAGCACCGGAATCACCATGCCGATGCTCTCGGCGACCGCGATCGTCTTGAGCCATGGTGGAATCGGCGCCCAAAGCAGGTGGTGTGCCCCAACGCCGGTGTAGAAGAAGAGTGTGCCCCAGAACGCGATCAGCGACAGTGATGCGCTGTATAGCGGCGTCCCGGTCTCTTTCGGCACGATGTAGTAGATCACGGCGAGAAGGCCCGTCGTGAACCAGAGTCCCAGCACGTTGTGTCCGTAGAACCAGTTGACCGTGGCATCGTTGATGCCCATGAGAGCGCCCGTGGGCGGCTGCCACATGACGTTGCCGATGAAATAGACCAGCGGGAAAAGCACGACCGTCGCGATGATGAACCAAAGGCTCACGTAGAGCTTGGGTTCGACTCGGTGGTAGATGGTCATGAGGATGTTGAACGCATTGCTCAGTAACACGATCATCACCGCCACATCCACAACCCAGATCATCTCCGCATACTCGCGGCTCTGCGTGTGGCCCCACATCATGGCGACAATCCCCACGGCGACCGATATGTTCCACGCGATCGCGCCTAGGATGCCGAGAAGTTCGCTGTAGATCTTGCGACCCGTCAGGCGCGGCACGATGTAGAGCCAAGCGCCCATCATCGCGCCGGAGAGCCACGCGAAGAGCACAGTGTTCACGTGCGCCTGGCGCAGCCTTGGGAACACCAGCTGTGCAATGCCCTTGGCAAAGTCCGGGAACACGAACTCGATCGTGAGCAGCAGCCCGAATACAGTACCGATCACAAGCCAGATCGCCGCTGAGACAAGGAAAGTCATCGAGGCGCTGTTGTCTCGTTTCAGAAACTGCATCCTGAGCCCTCCCGTGTGTACGCCCTACCCACAGCAAGCTGCTGGGACCGCCGCTTGCGATGGATATACCCCGCGGGTATTGCAGTAAACATGCCGAGACGCCCCGGGGGGCTTCTAGATCAGTGTTAGAGCAGGTCAATGATGCATGTGTTGATGAATGTGGATACTCGCTCTTATGGGTCTGGAAACGAATGCAGGTCAGAAGGCTGTAGCCTCCTGACCTGCATTTTTCGTGGAACCGACCAGCAGCTTCGGGCAGACCTACGCTTTGCCAGCGAGGAGGGGGGGGGTGAGCGCACAGCCTTTAATCGCGATCAATCTTCGTGAGGAACACGTGAGCAACCAGGCTCACGCCCATCATGAGCGCGAGGAAACATGCCGCGTACACTGCTATCACCCACGACGGGAGCGACGACGCTAACGCTTGGAACATGTAGATTTGAGTACTCATCGCGTAGGTCGCAACCACACTGGCAAGTACGAGGGTTGCTCCGGTAAGAAGGAACGACCTGTGCTTCATGCTCCCACTCCCATTCTGTGGTGACTCGCCAAATTCTCCCATCTCGCGTCATCATGTGCTCTTCGATGATCTAACGCAAATGGTTTGGATGGGAATGGGCGAGGCAGCCGAATGGAAACTTCGATCGTCGCCCTTGATTCGCGAGGCAAACGAGCCGGAAACGAAAACAGGCCAGAAGGTTTTATCCTCCTGACCTGCGCTTTTCGTGGAGCCGACGAGCGGATTCGAACCGCTGACCTACGCATTACGAGTGCGTTGCTCTACCAGCTGAGCTACGTCGGCGCTTGTGACAAGCCTCGCTAGTATAGCTTGAGACATCGGTTCTGAAAATACCGTGGCCTCAAATTCCTAGCAGAAGAAACTTGTCGCTTTTACTCGGCGGATGGGGCCGATCCAGCGGCCGCGCCGCCTCCCCCGCCGCCGCGACGGCGGCGCTTGCGGCCGCCGGACGATGCCGGCTGCGCGCCCTCCGGCTTCGGCTTGGGGGCCGCAGCCTCGGTCGTCTGACCGCCACCCTGCGCGCCTCCACCTTGGCCGCCTCTGCCGCCACGTCCGCGACGAGAGGACTTCTTGCCGGCCGGCTTCGGAGCACCCTCGGCGCCCTCGACCTTCTCGCTCGGAGCGCTCTCGAGCTTGGATCCGCCCTGGTCGGGACGACGCTTGCGGCGCTCACCCTGGCCTCCTCCGCCGGATCCGCGCGAAGGCTTCTCGGCTGCCGGGCGCTCCTCGACGACATCGACCTCGTTCTCGCGATCCATGGCCGAAAGCGCGAGCAGGATCTGCGGATCGTCCAGCTCGTCCATCGACTCGCGGCTCACCTTGCAGGGGCAGTTGCAGCCGCCCTCCTTGCCGCACTCCATGCTCTTGAGCGGGATGGAGAGGGGCTTGCCGCTCTCGAGGCGCATGTTGATGACCTCGCGCGGAGTGTCCAGGCTCGACACCTTGGCGAGTCCCAGGGCGGTCTCGATGATCGCGCCCTTCTTGGGTGCGCGCGTCTTGAAGTCCTTGTAGGCGTCGAACTCGTGGCGCAAACAGCACATGAGCCTGCCGCACAGACCGCTGATCTTCAGCGGGTTGAGGGGCAGGTCCTGCTCCTTGGCCATACGGATGGAGACGGGCTGGAAGTCGCCGCCGAAACGCGAGCAGCAGAGCTGCTGCCCGCAGTGGCCGATGCCGCCCACCATCCGGGCCTCGTCGCGCACGCCGATCTGACGCATGTCGACGCGGATGCGGAAACGCGCCGCGAGTTCGCGAACGAGCTCGCGAAAATCGATGCGCTCCTCGGACACGAAATAGAACACGGCCTTGTCGCCGCCGAAGAGGTACTCGACGTCGATGGGCTTCATGTCCAGCTTGTACTTCTTCACGAGCTCCCGGAAGATCGGGAGAGCGTCGTCCTCACGCTGCGAGAGCGAGTCGACGGCGCGCAGATCCTCCTCGGTCGCTACGCGGACCACCGGCTTGAGAGGAGCACGGAGCTCCTCCTCGGTGACCTCGAACGGGCCTGATGTTGCGAGTCCCATCTCTATCCCTCGCTCGGTCTCGACGATCACGTGATCGCCTTCGACCGGTTGGGCCTCATTCGCTGAGAACCAGAGCGTTTTAGGATTGAAACGGAGCTTGACCGCCACTACCGTGGGCATCTCAAGACCTCCCTGATGTCGAATAACATGGCCTCTGTGGCCAGCTGTGGACCTACATTATACGAGACGCGCTCCCTCGCAGCGTCCACGGCCGCGAGAGCCCTGCCGGCGGCCGCCTCGGTGAGCACCGCGGAGAGGCGCATGGTCGACTCCGACGCGTCTGCGTTCATCACCAGTTCGTCCACTCCTTCGGAGAGGACCAGGCAGTCGCGCAGCCATGACTGGGTGATGTTGAAGAGTTCGGAGAGCCCTTCGCGCTCGCTCGAGGTGAGCTCGCGCTTCTGTCGCTTCTCCAGTTTGTCGAGCGACCCTTTGGAAAGGAAATCGGCGCCCTCCTTGAGGACCTTCTCCTGCTCGGCCTTCATGTCGTCGAGTCCGACCTTCACCTCGGCGAGGAGCTCCTTGGCCGACGTCAGCACGTCGAGGTCGTCCATCGTCTCGAGGTTCGCGAGCACGGAGAGAACCTTGAGGCGCCTCACCTGGCGGCTCGAAGACATGAGCAGCGCCTTTGCCGAGTAGATGACGTTTCCGGTCGCCGCGAGGGCCCCACGGGCCGCCTCTTCGGAGGCGCCGGTAAGCGACACGAGCATCGCGACCGACTCGGACGGCGGGATGCGCCTGAACGGGACCACCTGGCAGCGGGAGAGGATCGTGGGGATCACGGTCGCGGTGCTGCGCGAGAGCAGGATGATCATGACGTCCGCTGGCGGTTCCTCGAGAGTCTTGAGGAAGGCGTTCGCCGCCGCGTCGCCCAGCAGGTCGGCGCGCTGCAGGATGTATATCTTCTTCCCGCTCCTGATCGGTGCGAGCGAGGTGTCGTGGACGATGTCGCGGATCTGATCGACCAGATACTGCGCACCCTCGGGGGCGTAGATGCGCACATCGGGATGGGTTCCATGAGAGACGCGGATGCACGAGTCGCACGCGCCGCAGCCCTTGTCGGCGCACAGCGCCGCCGACGCGAGCGCCTTTGCGGCCTCGAGCTTGCCGGAGCCGGGAGGGCCCGCGAACAGGTATGCGTGCGAGAGGCTGTCGGACGCCGCGGCGTTGTGAAGGAAATCACGGACGCGGTCCTGGCCGACCAGCCGATCGAACACCGAGCGCTCGGGGGTCATCGCGCACTCTCGCCGGAGAAGAGCCCGAGGTCGGCTAGCTGGGCGTCGATGCGGTCGGCGACTTCGCCGCGAGTGCCTTCGGCGGAGACGACCCGGACGCGAGCAGGCTCGGCCTCGGCGATCGCGAGGAAGCCCTTGCGCACGCGGGCGTGGAACTCGGAGCCGGCCGACTCGAGACGGTCGGTCGCCCTGCGCGTCGCGCGGTGCAACCCCCGCTCGGAATCGAGGTCGAGGACGATGGTGCGGTCGGGGACGTACTCCCCCACCGCCGCGCGATTGAGCGCGTAGACGCGCTCCAGGTCGATACCGCGCCCGTAACCCTGGTACGCGGTCGTTGAGTCGAAGAAGCGGTCGCAGAGCACAACCTTGCCGGCTGCCAGAGCGGGCGCGATGATCTCGGCGACCACCTGGGCGCGTGCGGCCTCGTAGAGGAAGAGCTCGGTGACGGCATCCATGGCATGATTCGCCGGGTCGAGCAGCACGGCGCGGATCTGCTCGCCTATCGCCGAGCCTCCCGGCTCGCGCAGCGCGAGCACGTCGTGTCCGGCCGCCTGGAGGCGCTTCACGAGCAACCCGATCTGCGTCGACTTGCCGGTGCCCTCGCCGCCCTCGAACGTGATGAATATCCCCTTGGTGCTCATCGCTTCTCCTCCGCCAGCTGTCGGTAGAGGTCGTTTCCCTGCACGTCGATGGCGACGAACACCGGGAAGTCCTCGAGCTCGAGACGTACGAGCGCCTCGGTGCCGAGATCCTCCCAAGCGACGGAGGACGACTCGACCACGCATGTCGCGAGGAGCGCGGCGGCTCCGCCGGTCGCGACGAGGTAGACGCTCCCCGTCTCGCGGCATGCCTCGGCGATGCTCGGGTCGCGCTTGCCCTTGCCGATGGTCGCGACGATACCCGCGCGGTAGAGCGCGGGCGCCGCGAAGTCCATACGCTGCGAGGTGGTCGGACCTACGGCGCCGATGGGGCGTCCCGCAGCAGCGGGTGTGGGACCCGCGTAGAAGAGCGTCTGCCCGCAGAGTCCGTACGGAAGCTCGCCGTCCTTCGCGAGTGCCTCGAGCGTGCGGGCATGACCCACGTCTCGCATGGTGTAGACGGGACCGGAGAGGAGGACGGAGTCGCCCACGGACAGCGTGGCTACGTCCTCGCGGGAGAGCGGAAGGGTGAGCCTGCGCGGCTGGGTAGCGGTCACGACGCCACCTCCACGGTGGTCGAGCGTATCGAGTTGCAGCCGATGTTCACGGCGACAGGGAGCGACGCGATGTGGCTGGGCGCGGTCGCCAGATGCACCGCAAGGGCCGTCACGTCGCCACCGAGGCCCGCAGGGCCGATTCCAGTGGCATTGATCATCTCGAGAAGTTCGGCCTCTCTGGCGGCGTGCTCGTCGCTCTGGGCGGGTGACCCGATCTCGCGAGCGAGGGCCTTCTTCGCCAGCCCGCCCACTTTGTCGAACGTCGAGCCCACGGCGACTGCCACAAGCAGAGGCGGGCAGGCGGCGGAGGCCTTCGCGGCGATCGCCTCGGCGACCACGCGCTTGACGCCCTCCCACCCGGCGCTCGGGTAGAGCATCTCGACGCGCGACGCGTTGTCGGAGCCGGCGCCCTTGAGCATGATGTGCACGGTCGCGCCGGTCCCCGGCCTGCGGCCCATCTCGATGAACGCGGGGGTGTTGTCGCCCGAGTTGGCGCGGTCGAAGAGCGCGTCGCGGTTGACGCTCATGCGCAGCGCGGCGTCGCGATATGCGCGCGCCACGGCACCGTCGACCTCGGCCTGCAGGTCGCCGGCTATGCAGTCGTCCTCACCGAGCTCGATGTATATCCACGCCGTGCCGGTGTCCTGGCACAGAGCGACGCCGTCGCGCTTGGCGATACGCGCGTTCTCGACGAGCTGCGCAAGCACCTCGCGACCGCGCTCCGAGGTCTCGCGATCCGCTGCCGCTTCGAGCGCGGCAAGCACGTCGGGACGCAGTTCGCGGCCCACGCGCAGGATCGCCTCCTCTACCGCCGATGCGATGGACGACGCCTGAATCATCTAATCACGCAGCCCGAGCGAGTCGACCGCCTCGGCGATCGTCGCCGCCGAAGCCTGCAGGGCGGCGAGCTCATCCTCGTTGAGGGGAAGCTCCACGACGCCTGCCAGACCGCTGCGATCGAGCTTCGCGGGAACGCACATGTACACGTCGTCGATTCCGTATTCGCCGGAGAGGTACGCGCAGACCGACATCGTCTCGCCCGTGTCTCCGAGGATGGCGCGCACCATGCGCACGATCGATGCCGCGGGAGCGTAGAACGCGGAGCCGGTCTTGAGAAGGGCGACGACCTCGGCGCCTCCGAACACGGTGCGCTTGGATACCGCCTCGACCTGCTCGGGAGACAGCACCTCGGTGATGGGCACGCCGCCGACGGTGGAGAAGCGGGGCAGCGGCACCATCGCGTCTCCGTGGGCACCCGCTGCGAGCGCGTCGACGGTCTCGATGGCCACACCGGTCTCCTCGGCGATCGCATAAGCGAAACGGGCCGAGTCGAGCACGCCGCCCATGCCGAAGATGCGGTTCTTGGGGAGCCCCGAGCGCTTGGCCGCGAGGTAGGTCATCACGTCGAGCGGATTGGTGACGCAGACGAAGATGGCGTCGGGCGACGCCGCGATGGCGGCACCGATGACCGACTCAACGATGCCGGAGTTGATCTGCAGCAGGTCCGCACGGGTCATGCCGGGCTTGCGCGGGACGCCTGCGGTGATGACGACGACGTCGCTGCCCGCGGTGTCCGCATAGTCGTTGGTGCCGACGACCCTCGGGCCGAACTTCTCGATGGAACGCATGTGCATGAGGTCGAGCGCCTTGCCTTGCGGCAGACCCTCCGCCACGTCGATGAGGACCACGTCGGCGACGTTATGGAGGAGGAGCAGCTCGGCCGCGGTGGCGCCGACTTGGCCGGCTCCTACGATCGTTACCTTGGGATAGCTCATGTACACGGTTCCTTTCTGCCTTATTCGGAGACTTTCTTCGCGGCGGTCTTCTTGGTCGCCGGCTTTTTCGCAGCGGTGGTCTTGGTCGCGGCCTTCTTTGCTGCAGGCTTCTTCGCCGCGGTCTTGCGTGCGGCGGGCTTCTTAGCAGCGGTCGAGCGACCGGCACCCTTCGCCTCGGCGGCCGCGAGCTTTGCGGCCTCGGCCTCGGCGCGCGCGGGGCAGTCCATGTTGGGGCAGAGGTGCCACGGGCCGCGGGCTGTGATTATGTCGACCATCGGCGCCTCGCACGACGGGCAGCGCTCGCCGGTTGCGACGATCTTGCCCTGACCGGGCAGCGGATAGCTGGTGTCACAGAGCTCGTAGTTCGTGCAGCGGATGAACCGCTTGAGGGTGCGGGGGGAGCGCTGCGCGACGAGCGAGCCCTCACGTCCCGCTTCGGCGCAGACCTTGCAGGTGCCGACGATGACGTCGGGCTCGTGGTTCGTCGCACACGCTGGATCGATGCACACGACGCGCGGCTTCGAGCGAAACGCGGTCACCTTGATCTGAGGGGCGCCGCAGGTGGCGCAGGTCTCCTCGACAGACGCGATCTTGCCCTTGGGAACCGGGTAGGTGACGTCGCAGTCGGGATAGCCCGAGCAGCCGATGAAGTTCGAGCGCGTCTTGGGCGACGACTTCATGCGCAGCGCCTTGCCGCACTTGGGGCACGAGCCGATGTGCGCGTCTGCGTCGACGGCGTCCGAGATCATGGAGCCGAACTCCTCCTTGCGGGGGATGAGCTCCTCCAGAACGCTGGCGAGCAGGTTGCGCGAGTGGCCGACGACCGACTCCTCGGTCTTCTCCCCTGCTGCGATCTGATCCATCTCGGCCTCGAGCTGCGCGGTCATGTCAGGGGTGGTGATGTGCGGCGCGAACTGCTCGAGCGCGCCGATGATCGCCATGCCCAGCGCCGTGGGCTCGACCGGGTCGTTCTGCGCATAGCGGACCTCGTAGAGACGCTCGATCATGGCGTGGCGGGTGGCCTTGGTGCCCAGACCGCGCGCCTCCATCTCCTGGATGAGCTTGCCCTGCGAGTAGCGCGACGGCGGCTCGGTCTGCTTGGCGGCGAACTCGGCGCCGAGGAACGCGATGACCTGACCCTGCTCGAGGGACGGCAGCTCGGCGTCCTTCTTGGCTCCGTAGGGGTAGATGGCGCGGAAGCCGGCGACGCGCTGGACCTCGCCCTTCGCGGTGAACGGCTGGCCTGCGACGTCGAGTGAGACGGTCGTGCTCTCCGCAACCGAAGCGCTCGACAGCGTGGCGAGGAAGCGGCGCGCGACGAGCTGGTAGAGCTTCCACTCCTCGGGGCGCATCTTGTCGGGATCGCCTGCACCCGTGGGGTGGATCGGCGGGTGGTCGGTGGTCTCCTTCTTGCCGCGCGTCGCACGCAGCGGGCCCGCAGCACGAAGCGCGCTGATGTGAGGCGCGTACGACGGCACCTTTGAGAGTTCTTTGAGGATGGCGTCGAGGTCGAGCGACGGAGGATAGACCGTGTTGTCGACACGCGGATACGAGATGAGTCCGTTCATGTACAGCGACTCGGCGATGCGCATCGTGCGCGCCGGGGAGAGGCCCTCGGACGCAGCCGCGGCCTGGAGCGCCGAGGTGTTGAACGGCGTGGGCGCGGGACGGGTGAGCGGCTTCTTCTCTACGGCGACGACCGTCGCGGTGTCGGCCTTCTCGATCGCGTCCATCGCGGCGCGCGCCTCGGCCTCGACCTTGAATCGCGCGGTCGCGTGCCCTGCGGAGAACTCGGTCTCCCCCGCCTTGAACGCGCCCTTGATCGTCCAGTAGTCCTCGGGGACGAACGCCTGACGCTCGCGCTCGCGGTCGACGATCAGCGCGAGCGTGGGGGTCTGCACGCGGCCCGCGGGACGCGAGCTGGACATGGAGGTGTACTTCGCCTTGCTGAGGTAGCGGGTGAGCGCCGCGCCCCAGATGAAGTCGATCTGGCGGCGGGAGTCGCCGGCGTCGGCGAGGTTGCGGTCCACCTCGGTGAGCGAGGAGAACGCGCGCTGGATCTCGTCCTTGGTGATCGCCGAGTAGCGGGCGCGCAGGATGTTGACGTCGGCGTTGACCTCGCGCACGATGCCCATCGCGTCTGAGCCGATGAGCTCGCCCTCGCGGTCGAAGTCGGTCGCGATGACCACTTCGTCAGCCTTGGCGGCGAGGTTCTTGAGCGAGCGGATAAGCTCCTTCTCGGCAGCCTTCATGAGCACGGGGGCCTGGACGAGGTACGGCAGCGAGGGCACCGACCAGTCCTTGATGTTGACGCCCTCCTTGGAGAAGGGCTTGCGGTTGCTGGGGAACGGCGGCACCGCGAGGTTCTCGGGCATGGTTGCCGGGACGACCTCCCCCTCCGCGCTGACGGCGGTCCACGACTTCTTCTTCGCGTCGTAGACGAGGTTCGTGGGGAACTCGGTCTCGAGGATGTGGCCCTTCAGCCCGATCGCGACCCATTCCTCGCCACTGCGAGTGAACCGGTAGACCGGCGTGGAGTAGACCTTGTCCTTCTTGGGTTTCGTATCTGCGAGGATCGCGGCGAGTTTCTCGGCGGCGATATTCTTCTCTGTGACGATGAGTTTCACAGTGCTCCTACTCTTGGTGCAGTCGGCGCCGACGTCGTTTGCGTCGGTTTGGGCGCCCGAAAAGGCGCGTTCGTGTAAGTAAGTATATAGGTGCGTGTCAAGACGAGTCCGAGAAACCCGGTCCGGAACCGAGACGTTGACTCCGGGGCTCTAGAATCCCAGCTCGGAGGCGCGCGCCTGCATCGCCTCGAGCGCGATGGAGAGGAACTCCTCGCGCGTCAGGTCGAGCGCTTCGCACGTGGCCATCTGCTCGCGGTCGGCTCCGCGCGCGAAGGCCTTCTCCTTCCACCGCTTGGTGAGGCTCTTCAGCTTCACTCCGGCGATGTCGCGCTCGGGGCGCACGAGCGCCGCTGCGACGATGAACCCGGTGGTCGGGTCGACGGCGTAGAGCGCTCGGTCCATGTCGGTCTGGAGCGGCACGTGGCCGCAGTGCCCCAGTATCGCGTGGAGCAGCTCGTCGTCGACGTCCCTGCCCGCAAGCATCTCGGCGGTGTCGAGACCGTGACGCGCGGGGTTCTCCGCGGTTGTCGCGTAGTCAAGGTCGTGGAGGAGACCGGCGATCGCCCAACGCGCGACATCGCCCTCGGAGAGGCCCTTGTGGCGCGCGAGAGCCTCCATGACGACCTCGGTGGCGACGCAGTGCACCTGGAGGTTCTCAGCGGGGATGTGCTCGCAGACGAGCGCGTACGCCTCGTCGCGTCCGATCATCGAGCGGCCTTGGCGACCGAGTCGATGCGCGCGGCGAGCCACTCGGCCCACGCGTCCACGCCGGTTCCCTTGGTGGCCGCGATCTTGAAGACCGGCGCCTTGGGATTGAGCGTCGCGACCTCGGCGAGGAACTCCTCCTCGTTGAAGTCGAACACGCTCATGGTGTCGACCTTGTTGAGGATGACGGCCTCGGAGACCTGGAAGATGCCCGGGTACTTGTACGGCTTGTCGTGCCCCTCGGGGACCGAGAGGATCATGACCTTGGCGTGCTCGCCGAGGTTGAAGTCGGTGGGGCACACGAGGTTGCCGACGTTCTCGATGATGACGAGGTCGAGGTCGTCGAGCGGCAGAACGTCCATCGCGCGACGGATCATGTCGCCCTCGAGGTGGCACGCGCCGCCGGTGTTGATCTGCACCGCGGGGATACCGTGGGCCTTGATCTTGTCGGCGTCGACGCGGCTCGCGATGTCGCCCTCGATGACGGCGATGCGGTAGCGGTCGCGCAGCGCGGCGATGGTCGCGAGGATGGTCGAGGTCTTGCCGGCTCCGGGGCTCGCCATGAGGTCGACGACGAACACGCCCTTCGAGTCGAACAAAGCGCGATTCTCGGCGGCGATGCGGTCGTTCTTGTCGAGGATCGGCTTTGAGAGGTCTATCTGCACGCGGACTCCTCCTCGGAATCGGGTTCGTCGACATCGATCGACGCGATGTGCAGCTCGCGGCCCTGGAGAAGCTCCAGGTAGAACGAGCCGCACTCGGGACAGGTCATCTGGAATCGGTCGTGGCCGTACTCGTGGCCGCAGTCCATGCAGCGCGAGCGCGGCGAGAAGGTGTCGACCTTGAGCTCGGCGCCCTCGAGCACCGT
>CAZMJV010000025.1:0-17494 GCA_964566905.1 uncultured Coriobacteriia bacterium
GAGAGGTACCCCTCGTCCGAGAGGATGCTCAAAGCCATGGGATAGAGGGGGGATGAATCGGGCAAGTCAATCCTTTCGGCGACGGTGAACGGCACAGGCGCGCGGCCATACGGCCACGCCTCCTTCGGTGTCATTGTACTATCAATTATTGAGACATTGACACCTGAAGCGGCGAGCGGCTCAATGAGGGTGCTTTCAAGAACGACCGCTCCGGTAAAGCGGACAACTCAATAGGGGAAAGGGGTGTGTGTATGACAAGGCGTCTTCTTGTCGGCGCCGGCATTGCGCTGGCGCTCGTGCTCGGCATCGTCTACGCGGCGACAACGGCCGCGACCGATGGATCCGAGCTCCTGTTCGACTCGGCATGGTGGTTGGTGGCCGCAGCGCCGCTCTTCGGCGTCATGCTCGCCGGATTCACCAGGAGGAAGGACCCGCGCGTCGAGGGTGACAAAGTCCTCCGCCACGACGACGCGGCGATCCTCGAGCACTGGACCCACGGCATCGGCACGGCGATCCTGCTCGTCACCGGCATTGCGCTGGGGCTGTTCTTCGTCCCCGCACTCGTGGCCGGCGGCAGGCCTGTCTGGACCGCCATGAACGTCCACTTCGTCGCGGTGGTCATGTTCCTGTTCGGGACGTTCTACTACGGCGCCAACACGGTGCTCTCCTCGTGGCGCTTCCGCGAGCATCTCCCCACCAGGAACGCGATCGGCTTCACCGTGGCCCACTACGGCCACCTCCTCGGGTTCAAGAAGTACTCCATGCCCCCCGAGGACAAGTACTTCGAGTCCGAGCGCATGGCCTACATCCTCGCGCTCCTCGCGACCGGCGGCATCATCCTCACCGGCATCCTCAAGGCGGCGGCGCACGTCGTCGACCTCCCCGCGGGCCTCATGGGCGCCGCGACCTTCCTCCACGACCTCTCGACCGTCGCGATGCTCGCCTTCTTCCTGGCGCACGTCTTCTTCGCGGCGATCCTCCCGGCCTCCTGGCCGGTGCTGAAGTCGATGTTCACGGGCTACGTGAGCGTCGACCAGGCGAAGAAGGAGCACGCCGGCTGGTACGCGCGCCTGACCAAGACGGCCCCGACCGAGGACACCGACGCGTCCTGAGGGGATGCGCCGTGAACCCTTTACAAGAAAGGAAACACGCAATGTCGGAGAAAGAGACAGGCAAGACGCAGGAGGCACTGCCCGAGACCAAGTCCTCGGTCAGCCGCCGCGAGTTCGTCGCCGGTGCGGGCGCCCTGGGCGTCGGCGCGGTGTTCGGGGGACTGCTCGTCAAGGGCATCATGCTCCCGGACGAAGTGTTCGCGATTCCCGCATCCGAGGGATATCTGCTCGTGGACACCATGAAGTGCGCGGGATGCGCGAGCTGCATGCTCGCGTGCTCGCTCGTACACTCGGGCGAGTCGAGCGTCTCGCTTTCGAGGATCCAGGTCCTCAACAACGTGTTCGAGGCGTTCCCGGGCGGCATCGTTCAGCAGCAGTGCCGTCAGTGTCCGTTCCCCTCGTGCGTCGATGCGTGTCCCACCGGTGCGATGCACGTGGACAAGGAGCACGGCAACGTCCGCATGGTGGACGAGGCGAAGTGCATAGGCTGCGAGCGCTGCATCAACGCATGCCCGTTCACCCCCTCGCGTGTCCAGTGGAACCCCGAGGAGCGTCACGCCCAGAAGTGCGACCTCTGCGCCAACACCCCGTTCATGACCGAGGAAGGCGGACCCGGCGGTGCACAAGCATGCGTCGCGGTGTGTCCCACGAGAGCCATCTCGTTCACGAAGGACCTCCCCATCCAGGGAGACGACGGATACCAGGTAAACCTCCGCAAGGACATGGCCGCATGGGCCACGCTCGGCCTTCCGCAGGGAGACCACGGCGAGTTCACTGTCGCACCCACGAAGGCGGCGGGCGGTCACTAGAGACCGATTCGGCGTTCGCGCCGAGACCGACCTGCTCGACGCCATATCGGCGTCCTGACAACAACAAGAACGATTAGGAGGAGTGCCCCATGGGTGCTGGATACACAGGAAAGATACTGAGGGTCGACCTCACCACCAAAACGGTATCAACGATCGACAGCGCGAAGTATGAGGAGTTCGGCGGAGGTCACGGAATGGGTTCCGCGATCTTCTGGGACTACTGCAAGGACAAGACGGTCGGCTTCGCCGATCCCGGCAACGTTCTGACCGTCATGGCGTCGCCGCTCTCCGGAACCCTCACACCGGCCGCTTCAGGCCGTACCGAGGTCCAGGGAATCGGCGCCCAAGGCTATCCCGTCGAGTGGTTCACCCGCTCGAACTTCGGCGGCCGCTTCTCAGGCATGATGAAGTTCGCCGGCTGGGACGGAATCATGGTCGAGGGCAAGTCCGACAAGCCCGTCTGGATCGACGTTCGTGACGACAAGGTCGAGATCGTCGACGGCGAGGCGCTCTGGGGGCTCGACGCGGTCGAGGTCCAGGAAGAGATCTGGAGCATCGTCCAGGGCGGTAACGACACCGAGTGGAGATCGCTCGGAACCAGCCGCGAGAGCGGTCGCACGACCCAGCGTCCGGCAGTGCTGACAATCGGTCGCGCAGGCGAGACGATGAGTCGTACCGCAGCTCTCATCCACGACTCCGGCAACGGTGCCGGCCAGGGTGGATTCGGCGCGGTGTTCGGTGCCAAGAACCTCAAGGCGATCAGCTTCATGGGCACCGGTTCCGTGGCCGTCGCCGACCCTAAGGCGCTCATGGACGCACGTCTCGCGGCCAACAAGTACGCAGCCGCCGGCCACTGGGACGAGTACAAGCCGCTCGGAACGGGATCGATGTTCGCGGCCGCAGCCGGCAACGGTGCGCGCCCGTACTCGCCCGCAGACCAGGGTGCCGCTCCCATGGGTTGCATGGGGTGCCACCGCAACTGTCGTCTCCGATTCGCGTCGGGTGCCAGCAACGGCTCCTCGTGCGTCGACTACTTCTTCTACCACTCCTACGATGCTGCCAAGCACGGCGGCTTCACCCAGACGCTCCTCGACTCCACCGAGCTCATGCAGCGCACCGGCATCAACGCCTACATGCTCGAGTCGATGATGCTCTGGCTGGTACAGCTCAACAAGATGGGCATCGTCGGACCGGGCCTGGCGATCAACACCACGCTCGACTTCAGCCAGGTGGGCGAGTATTCGTTCGCCGAGAAGCTCATCCACATGATCGCGAACAAGGAAGACATCGGCGCCGACCTCCACGACGGAATCGCCCGCGCGGCCGTCAAATGGGGGCGCTATGACGAGGACACGAAGAGCGGCATCCTCCCCATCCAGGCTTGGGGCTATGTGCAGCACTACGACGCCCGCACCGAAGTCGAGTGGGGCTACGGAACGCTTCTGGGCGACCGCGACGTCAACGAGCACGACTTCAACGCGCTCGTCTTCTGGGCGCCCAGCGTCGCGGCCCTCTTTGGTACCCAGCCCGCCTGTTCCGCCGAGGAGCTCTCCGAGATCATGGCCGAGAAGCTCTCCCCGTACAACGACCCGATGATGATGGACTACAGCGACGAGGGCATCTACTCCGAGTCGATGGCCAAGCTCGTCGCGTGGCACCGCCACTACACCCGCTTCTACAAGCAGTCCCTCGCGTTCTGTGACTGGGCATGGGGCGACTACTACAACGACTACGGTCCCGAAGGCCGCGGTCTCACCGGACCTGACGGCGAGCCGAGGTTCTACAACGCCGTCACCGGCAAGAACATCTCCTTCGAGGACGGCATCGAGATCGGCCGCAAGATCTGGAACCTCGATCGAGCGATCTGGATCCTTCAGGGTCGTCACCGCGACCAGGAGGTCTTCACCGACTACAACTACGAGATCGGCGCCGCTCCCGGATTCACGACCTACGAGGTCCCTTACGTGATGCCCGTGTTCGAGAACGGGGAGTGGAAGTACAAGAGCGTCGCAGGCAGGACCCTCGATCGCCAGAAGGTCGAGGAGTTCAAGACCAAGTACTTCGCCCTCGAGGGCTGGGACACCGCCTCGGGCTGGCCGAAGCGCGCGACGCTTGAGGAGCTCGGACTGGGCGACGTCGCCGACGAGCTTGAGAAGAACGGCAAGCTCGGTGCCTAAGGAGGGTGTGCAGATGAAGGAACTCAGCATCCCCACGGTCGAGCTCGCGACGAGCCTGACCAGGGAGCTTGGACCGGAAGAGCAGCTCATCGGCATGAAGATGTCGGTGATGGGAGGAGTCAACCCGACGCCGCTGTTTTCGCTCTCCATGACGGCATCGTTCTTGCAGGCAGGCACCTATGAGGAGGCGATCGCTCCCAACAGTCGGGCGACGATCGGCTACATCGATCCCTCCGCGTTGGTTCGATGGGTGAGTGGGGTGTTCGGCGATCAAGAGCTCGCAGATGCACTCCAGGAATGCGTCGATACCGAGGAACCGTTCGGTCTTATCGCCGCCGACATGCGTGAGTTGTTGATGCAGCGGTACCTGCAGTGTGTGGATGTGCTCAAGGATTTCCAAGAAGTCAGCTAGCCGTATCGAACCTGATGTGAGAGGAGGTGAGACCCAGTGGACGTAACGCTCATCAACGCACCGGTTTCGTTGCGAAACGAGCACGCGCGCCTGAGCCCGCCCCTGGGTCTCGCCTATCTCGCATCGGCGCTACAGGAGAGGGGCTTCAGCGTCAGCGGGCTGGACTTCAACGTAAGTGGCCTGAACCTCAGGCGGGTCGACAGCGTGCTCTCTTACGCGAAGCCGAGCATCATCGGCATCTCGACCACGACCGAGACCTACGGCAACGCGCTCGCCATCGCCCACAGGGTCAAGGAGAAGTCGCCGGACACCCGTGTGGTGCTCGGCGGCGCGCATCCCACGATCCTGACCGAAGCGGTGCTCTCCGAGCCCGATGTCGATTTCGTCGTCGCCGGTCCGGGAGAAGCTGCGATCGTCGAACTCGCCGAGTTCGTCATCAACGGGACGGGACGCCTCTCGGAGATCCGTGGACTCGCCTACGCCGACGATGAGGGGATGCACATCAATCCCCGAGCGGAACTCCCGCACCCCGACACCCTCCCCCGCCCGGCGAGGCACCTCTTCCCGATCGAGTTCTACAAGGACCAATGGAACGTGCTCACCGCGACAGGCAGCTGTCCCTATCGCTGTTCCTTCTGCTCAGCCGCTTCGTTGTGGAAGGGGAGGCGCCGCATGCGCAGCCCCGAAAGCATCGTGGCCGAACTCGAGGATCTTTCCAGCGAGTACAACGTCGACAGGGTCTTCTTCACCGATGACATCTTCACGGTCAACCGCCGGTGGGTCTACGAGTTGCTCGAGGCGCTCAACGGCATGGAACGTCGGGTCACCTGGGGTTGTGCTACTCGCGTCGACCAAGTCGACGCGCCCCTCCTGAAGGCCATGGCGGAGGCCGGATGTGACGGAATACAGTTCGGCGTCGAATCGGGATCGCAGGAGATTCTCGACTCGGTGAAGGGCATCGAGAAGCGTCAGGTAATCGAAGCGGTCGAGGTGTCCGTCGCCAACGGCATCGATGCCGTGTGTTCCTTCATGGTCCCGTTTCCGGAGGATACGCTCGAGACGCTCGAAGAGAGCCTCGAGTTCATGAAACAGGTACGCGAAGCGGGAGCCCGCATCTTCCTTTCATATACCTGTCCTTATCCGGGAACGACGTTTTTCGACTCTGCCGACGAGCTCGGCCTCAAGATCCTCAGCGACAAGTGGGAGGAATTCGACGCCAAGCACGTGGTCATGGAAACGCGGAACCTCTCTGCCGAGAAGATCAAGGAAGTCGTCGAGAGGATGGCGTCCGAGCTCGGCATGCAACGCAGCAACATCCCCTCGTAGAGGGACGTAAAGGCACGCCGCCCCGCTCCCGAGCGCGGGCTTGCAGACCGGATCACATTTGAGAGGGGTAGTGAAGTATGAAGCACGCAAAACGAGTTCTTGCCGTTCTGGTCGTCGTCGCCCTCGCCGTCACCGCGGCACTGGCACTCGGAGGTTGCACGAAGAAGGCCGAGAAGACCACCACTCCGCCCGCCGTCGAGCAGCCCGCGGTCGAGCAGCCGGAGGCCTCCGAGCCTGCGACCGACGAGCCCGTCGTCGACCAGGCCGAGGGAGAAGCTCTCGTCGAGGGCGCCTGCACCGGCTGCCACGACGTGGAGCGCATCTACAACAAGACTGAATACATGGACTGGGTCGGCACTATCGCCCGGATGAAGTCGGCCCACGGAGCTGTTCTGACCGATCAGGAAGAGGAGAAGATCGCAGCGTTCCTGCAGTCGCGCCAGCAGTAATTCAACGGCCTCCCGATGGACCCGATGTCCTCGGGAGGCCGACGGATCCGGTCTGGAGACCGAGGTGAGACGTGATCGCAGCAGCGTGCCATGCCGGGTGCGTCAGTTGCTTGCGAAACAGGGGTGTCAGTACCCCGCACTCCTTGCACTGATCCCACCTCGGTCTGCAGACCGGATCTACCCGGTCCATCGGTTTCTGAACACGGCACGGTGCGACGGAGCGGTATGCATCTGCTGGTAGGCGGTCGCGTTATGAGGGTGTCTGTACTATCAATTATTGAGACATTGACACCTGAAGCGGCGAGCGGCTCAATGAGGGTGCTTTCAAGAACGACCGCTCCGGTAAAGCGGACAACTCAATAGGGGAAAGGGGTGTGTGTATGACAAGGCGTCTTCTTGTCGGCGCCGGCATTGCGCTGGCGCTCGTGCTCGGCATCGTCTACGCGGCGACAACGGCCGCGACCGATGGATCCGAGCTCCTGTTCGACTCGGCATGGTGGTTGGTGGCCGCAGCGCCGCTCTTCGGCGTCATGCTCGCCGGATTCACCAGGAGGAAGGACCCGCGCGTCGAGGGTGACAAAGTCCTCCGCCACGACGACGCGGCGATCCTCGAGCACTGGACCCACGGCATCGGCACGGCGATCCTGCTCGTCACCGGCATTGCGCTGGGGCTGTTCTTCGTCCCCGCACTCGTGGCCGGCGGCAGGCCTGTCTGGACCGCCATGAACGTCCACTTCGTCGCGGTGGTCATGTTCCTGTTCGGGACGTTCTACTACGGCGCCAACACGGTGCTCTCCTCGTGGCGCTTCCGCGAGCATCTCCCCACCAGGAACGCGATCGGCTTCACCGTGGCCCACTACGGCCACCTCCTCGGGTTCAAGAAGTACTCCATGCCCCCCGAGGACAAGTACTTCGAGTCCGAGCGCATGGCCTACATCCTCGCGCTCCTCGCGACCGGCGGCATCATCCTCACCGGCATCCTCAAGGCGGCGGCGCACGTCGTCGACCTCCCCGCGGGCCTCATGGGCGCCGCGACCTTCCTCCACGACCTCTCGACCGTCGCGATGCTCGCCTTCTTCCTGGCGCACGTCTTCTTCGCGGCGATCCTCCCGGCCTCCTGGCCGGTGCTGAAGTCGATGTTCACGGGCTACGTGAGCGTCGACCAGGCGAAGAAGGAGCACGCCGGCTGGTACGCGCGCCTGACCAAGACGGCCCCGACCGAGGACACCGACGCGTCCTGAGGGGATGCGCCGTGAACCCTTTACAAGAAAGGAAACACGCAATGTCGGAGAAAGAGACAGGCAAGACGCAGGAGGCACTGCCCGAGACCAAGTCCTCGGTCAGCCGCCGCGAGTTCGTCGCCGGTGCGGGCGCCCTGGGCGTCGGCGCGGTGATAGGCGGTGCAGTCGTCAAGACGTTCGTGCTCCCCGAGCACGTCTTCGCCGTCGAGGCATCTGAAGGCTACCTCCTGATCGACACGAAGAAGTGCGGCGGATGCGAATCATGCATGCTCGCGTGCTCCATGGTCCACAACGGCAGCACCAACATCTCCTTGTCGCGAATCCAGATAGCGCAGAACCCCTTCGCAGGATTCCCCAAGGACATGCAGCCGGTGCAGTGCCGCCAGTGTCCGTACCCCCGCTGCGTGGACGTGTGCCCGACCGGCGCGAACCACGTCGATGCCGCGAACGGCAACGTCCGCAGCGTCGACGAGGGCAAGTGCATCGGATGCGAGCGCTGCATCGATGGATGCTTGTTCACCCCCTCGCGTATGCAGTGGAACTTCGAGGAGCGTCACGCCCAGAAGTGCGACCTCTGCGCCAACACCCCGTTCTGGAATACGGACGGTGGGCCCGATGGATCGCAGGCATGCGTCTCGATCTGCCCGCACAACGCCATCGCGTTCACCAAGGACATCCCTCTCCAGACCGACCAGGGATACGACATCAACATGCGCAACGCGCACTGGGGCCACATCGGTCTCGACACCACTGACTAGTCAATACGACACCCGAGGAGGTATGGAATATGGCAAGTGGCGGATACGTCGGCAAGATCTTGTACGTCAATCTCACCGACAGAAGCACCGACGAGATACCTACCAAAAAATACGAGAAGTGGATCGGCGGGCATGGCATGGGCGCCGCCCTGTTCTTCGACTACTGCAAGGACAAGACCGTCGAGGGCTTCGATCCTGAGAACGTGGTGTGCTTCAACACCTCGCCGTTCTCCGGCACCATCACCCCGTCTGCATCGGGTCGCACCGAGGTCACAGGCATCGGTGTGCACAGCTATCCCAAAGAGTGGTTCACCCGCTCCAACTTCGGCGGCCGCTTCTCGGGCATGCTCAAGTTCTCGGGATTCGACGGAATCGTCGTCCAGGGCAAGGCCGACAAGCCGGTCTGGATCAACATCGTCAACGGCAAGGTGACGATCGAGGATGCGACGGATCTCTGGGGCCTCGACACGCACGAGACTCAGGAAGAGATCTGGAAGACCGTAACCGGTCAGCCGGACGTAAAAGAGTGGTGGGACCTCGGATCCACCCGCGACGCGGGTCGCAGCACGCAGAAGCCCGCCGTCGTGTGCATCGGCCCCGCCGGTGAGAACCTCGTCCGCGGCGCCTGCCTTCTCCACGATGCGGGAAACAGCGCCGGCCAGGGCGGCTTCGGCGCGGTCCTCGGATCGAAGAACCTCAAGGCGATCAGCGCGATCGGAACGGGAAGCGTCTCGGTCGCAGATCCCGCGGCGCTCATGGATCTGCGCTTGGAGATCAAGCAGAAGTTCGGGTTCAACCCCGACAACCCCACCCTCGAGTCGCCCGTTCCCTCGATGAGCATGTTCGGCGTCCTCAACGCGCAGCCTGGCTACGCACCCCTTATCTGGGCAGCAAATCAGCCTGCCCGTCCTCAGGGATGCATGGGCTGTTTCAAGGACTGCCGCATGAACTTCAAGAACGGCGTCGGCAACGGAAACATCTGCGTCGAGGGTACGTACTGGATGGCCAGCGGCGACCAGATGGAGCACATGGCCGCGACCTCTCTGCTCGACAAGGTCGGCCTCAACGTCTACGACGTCGGCTCGCACAACTACCTGCTCGCCCTCTACAAGCAGGGTATTCTCGGCAAGGGCAAGCAGATCGACACCGACCTCCCGTTCGACAAGTACGAGACCTACGAGTTCATCGAGAAGTACACCTGGGCGATCACCAATCGCGAAGGTATCGGTGACGACCTGGCCGAAGGGTATCCCCGCGCGGCCGCGAAGTGGGGTCGTTGGGAAGAGGACACCAAGACCGGCCTGCTGCCCCGCCCCAACTGGGGATATGCGGAGCACTACGACCCTCGCATCGAGGTCGAGTGGAGCTATGGGTCCATCCTCGGTGACCGCGACATCAACGAGCACGGCGTCAACTGGCACGTGCACTGGATGCCGATGATCGCCGGCATCACCGGAACGGATCCGATGCTCTCCGCCGAAGAGCTGACCGAGCGAATCGCGGAGGCCTCACTCGTCGGAGATCCCAAGGGCTGGGACTACAGCGCCGAGGGCGTCTACGGTGACGCGAAGGTGGCCGCCGTTCAGTGGCACCGCCACTACAGCCGCTTCTGGATCCAGTCGCTCCTCATGTGCGACTGGGCATGGCCGCACCTCGTGAACTACAACGCTGGAGACGACCACGTCGGAGCAACCCCGGATTTCGAGCCGCGGCTCTACAAGGCGGTCACCGGTAACGACATGAGCATGGAAGACTCGCTCGAGATGGGTCGCAAGATCTTCACCCTCGACAAGGCGATCTGGGTCCTGCAGGGTCGCGAGCGCGACATGGAGATGCTCACCGACTACGTCTTCGATGTCCCGACCTCCGCACCGTATCCCCTCCCCGTGTTCGAAGACGGCGAGTGGAAGTACGGCATGAACATCGGCCGGACGCTCGACCGCGAGAAGTTCGAGACCGTGAAGGATCGCTTCTACGCCCTGGAGGGTTGGGAGGTCGCCACAGGTTACCCCACCGCGAAGACCCTCGAGGACTTCGACTTGGGTGAGGTCTCCAAGGAGCTCGAGGCCGCGAAGAAGCTCGGGAAGGATTCGTAATGGACGAGCACGGAGCGATCGCGCCTGAGGAATTGGAAAGTGAGGAGAGCGTCATGTTCTCCGAGCCTTCGGAAGAATTGGTCGAGCATGCGCTCCGCCCGCTCGAGTATGCGGAGCGGTTCACCGGCTACAAGATGACTCCGTCGATGGGTAACGCCCCGGTCGACTTCTACAAACTGGGCGATGCGGTGCTGTTCATCCTGGGAACCCCTTGGGATGCGCCCTTCTTCAACCAGGGATCCAAGGCAGCCATCAACTGGGTAAACCTTCGGGATTTCGTCACCTGGTTGCATGATGTCATCGGAGACGTCGAGCTCGCAGAAGAGGTCGACCGTCGGACAGCCGAGGAGCGGCCGTACTTTCAGCAGGTCACGGATCTCGAGATCGTACTCGCGGCCCGTATGGATCAGTACCGTAAGATCGTTCACGGCGAAGACGAGCCGCACGATGCCGAATCCTCCGATTCGGAGAATGACTGACAAACAGGAACGGGGCATCGTCCGCAGTGGCGATGCCCCGTACGCCGAGGAGGTGCGTATGCGAATACTCTTGATCAACTCACCAGTCACCCGCATGAGCCCTCACGCTCGGCTGAGCCCTCCCCTGGGGATCGCGTACCTCGCCGGCTACCTTCGCCGCGAAGGCCACGAACTCGATCTCCTCGACCTCAACATCAGCGGCTTCAATCCGCAGAGGATCAGGCTCGCGCTCAAGCGCTTCCAGCCCGATATGGTGGGGATTTCGGCGTTCACCGAGACGTACCCCAACGCCATACGCGTTGCCGACCTGGTGAAGGACTTCAATCCGGAAATCGCCGTCGTGTTCGGAGGGCCGCACCCGAGCATCATGCCCGAGCAGGTCCTGAGGGAGTCGCCATCGGTCGACTATGTGATCGCTGGAGAAGGGGAGGAGACGCTCGCCGCCTTGGCGCGCGCGCTTTCCTCGGGAGAAGAAGCCGACGGGTTGGACGGACTCGTGTATCGAAAGAACGGCGAACCGGTCGCGAATCCACGGCGGGCACCGCTCGATCCTGATTCGATAGGACTCCCTGCGAGGGATCTTCTCCCGCTCGAGCTCTATGGCGAGAACCCGTTCAACGTCCTGACCGCGCGCGGCGGATGCCCCTACCGCTGTTCTTTCTGTTCGGCGGCGCACATATGGGAAGGCAAGCACCGTCCGCGAGACGTCAAGGCGGTCGTCGACGAGGTCGAGATGCTCAACCGAGAGTACGGCGCGGACTTCATCTTCTTCGTGGACGACATCTTCACCCTGAGAAGGAGTTGGGTCACCTCCCTGCTCGACGAGATGAAACGTCTCGGCGGACGCGTCACATGGGGGTGCGGGACGCGTGTCGATCGCGTCGACAAGGAGCTGATCGATGCGATGGCCGCTGCCGGATGCACCGTCATCCAATACGGCGTCGAGTCCGGCTCGCAGGAAATCCTCGACTCCGTGAAGGGGATTGAGAAGGAGGCGGCGCTTGACGCGGTCAGGTGGGCCGTGGCGGCGGGAATGAGCACGACAGCGTCGTTCATGGCACCGTTCCCCCAGGACACCGAGGGAACGCTCCGCGAGACGTTCGACTTCATGAAACTTCTTGCCGATGAGGGCGCCGAGCTGCTCATGTCGTATACCACGCCCTATCCCGGAACGGTGTTCTGGGAGGAGGCCGACGAACTCGGCCTGCACGTCCTCACCGACGACTGGGGAGAATTCGACGCCAAGCATCTGATCATCGAGACGGCGAACCTCTCGGCAGAACGTATCGAGGAGATCATCGATGAGGAAGTACGCAGAATAGGTTTGAAGAAGACCGCGTAGGTATTCGAGGCACTACGAGAACCGCAACGATAACGGATGGAACGTGACAAGGAAGGGAAGGTTGACGATGAAGAGATCGCTTCGCACACTCTCGATCGTGATGGTCCTCGCTCTCGCAATCGGGGCGACCGTCATGGTCGGAGGCTGTAGCAAGAAGGAGACCACCAAGACCCCGGTCAAGGAGACCCCGGTCGTAGAGCCGGAGACCACCGAGACCACGGATCCCGCGAAGGCGGACGTGAAGGCGGGGGAGGCCGTGGTCCAGGAGATGTGTATCACCTGCCACGACGCGAGCAGGATATACCTGCAGCCCGACGGTACCGACTGGGCGCGCGTGATCGCCTCGATGAGAGAGCAGCACGGCGCTGTCCTCACCGATGAGCAGCAGGCTCAGGCCGTCGCATTTCTCGAGGCACGCACCAGGCCCGAGGGCGAGCAGACGATCATCGGCAAGTGCACCTCGTGCCACGACACCGCCAACATCTACAACATCAGCGGTGCGACTTCGACCAACTGGGAAGACATCATGACGCGCATGATGACGGCCCATGGCGCGAAGCTCACCGATGCCGAGCAGAAAGCGGTTCTCGACTATCTCGAGAATATGTAATTCAGCGGAAGTAGATCGAGCCCGATAGAGAGGAGACCCACCAGGCGCGGTGGGTCTCCTTTTAATTGTGGTGCGTGGCTGCCGTATTCGTTGTCGCCCCTTATGGCAGGTGGCACACGATCGCATCGACCGTTTCCTTGGCGTCTCCGAATAGAAAGATAGCCCTCGGGTCGTCGTAGATCGCATTCTCGGCCCCAGAGAAGCCGGGCTGTTTGTCGAGGTTGCAGACTATGACCCGGCGAGCCGAGCGTACGTCCAAGACGGGCATCCCGAAGAGCGGTGTGTGGGGGACAGCGGCCGCTGCCGGGTTGATCACGTCGTTCGCGCCGATGACCATCACCGCATCGGAGTCTGAGAAGTCGGTGTCGAACCGATCCATCTCGACCAGGCTTGCCTCGTCGATTCCAGCGTCTTCCAAGAGAGCCTGCAGGTGCCCTGGCGTGGTGCCCGCGACGGGGTGGAGGACGAACCGCACCGTCTTCCCCTCGCCTTCCAGCTTCTTTGCGAGCCCCGCGACTACGGACTGTGCGTGCGACGCCGCCAGGCCCTGGCCGGGGATGATGGTGACGGTTCGCGCAGATTCGAGCGTGTTGAACGCTCGCGCCACCGGGTCTCCCTCCGGCCGTCCGAGCTCCTGTTCGAGGGCGAGGTCGTTGGTGACTGGTGGAATGAAAGCGCAGGATTCCGCCTCGGTCGATGCGGAAACGGGCTCCGACCTGCGCTCGCCTTCAGGAATACTGGTTGCCATGGCGTACCCTTCCCTTGGAGGCCGACTCTCCCAAGACTACTTCAAAACCAACGGGATTTCGTCGACGACCACCTTCGCCCCATCCTTGGGAGATGCGTAGCTGACGATGATCGAACCCGTCCCGACCCGCGTGTTCCCGGGAAGGACGACGGCCGCCTCGAAGGTGCCGCGTGTACCCGTCCCCGATGTCGCCATCACCGACTGGGAGCCGACCACCGCTCCGGCGCCGTCGACCACTTCGAGGTCGAACTGCGCCTCGAAGACGTTGGCGCTCCCGATGACGACCAGCGGTTCGGAGACCTGATGCGAGTCGCCTCTCACGGGGCTCTCGACCAAGATCGCCGGGGCGAAGTCTTCCCAGTCCGCGCGCGTTTGCGGCTTGTCCAATATGATCCCCTCGCCGCCCAGAACCGTGAGGGGCGTGCCGTCGACTTGGAACTGAACACTCTTGATCGTCGAGAACTGAGTCGCGGTGAACACGACCTGTGCGACGCGCCCCATCATCGAAAGCGACCCGCCTCCCGACGTGAACTCGCCGCTGAGGTTCACGGTGGCGACGCCGTCTGCGCCGACCGACACCGCCAACAGCTTCGTGCCTGCGGGAATGAGCGAAGAGAGACCGCTCTGGGATTCAGTTGCGGTGGGGCCTTCGAGAAGCGCGGCCAGCGACTCCTTGGCCACCCCGGAGGTCTTTGACTCGCGACGGACCGGGAGGACCTTCTCGGACCCGACGAAGTATGCAACGACCGGTCTGGGCTCCTCGCCTTGGGAGCCGTCGGGCGTCTTAGTGGGCTCGACTACAGGAGGGGTCGAATCATCGGGCTTCCGGTTGCGTGAACAGCCGGCTACGAGGGAGAGGGAGGCGACGAGCGCGAGAATGAGCGGGATGCGCAGGAATCTAACGTTCACGTGAGTTCCTCCTTCAGAAAGACGCGGAGCCCGAGGTCCGCCTCATCGAGATGGTACCCGAAATAAAGGTGCTATCGTCATCACCGACCGTCGGACACGTACGAGAGGACCGTCCCGTCGATGACCACCCATCGCCAACTTACGCGTAGAACGCTTGTCGCACTGCTCTTCCTCGCACTTCCCATCACGCTCAACTACTACTCGCCTTACCTGATGATCTCAGGGACGGTGGAGCGTGTCGCATCGTTCTCCCTGGTGTTCTGGGTGGCGATCCTCATCACCTCGCTCCTGTTGGGCAGGTCGTTTTGCGGGTGGTTCTGCCCGTTCCACGGCGCGCAACAACTCTGGGAGTCGGTGAGGGTGAGGCCGCTCAAGCGCGTGCGGTTCCTCCCGATCGTGAAATACGTCCTCTGGGGGCTGTGGATCGTCGCTGTGATCTCAATCGCGATATCCGTCGGCGGATGGCAGCGGTTCAGTCCCTTCTATCTGACGGAGACCGGTATTTCGATCACCGACCCCGGCAATCTGATCACCTACTTCATGCTGGTCATCCTCGCGCTCGCGCCCAGTGCGCTCGGCCGTCGCGGTTTCTGTCGCTACCTCTGCCCGTTCGGGGTCTGGGGAATCGTGGGCGAGCGTATCGGCGCGGCGCTGCGGATCCCGAGAATCCGACTCGTTGCAGACCCCTCGTCGTGCACCGGCTGCGGCGCATGCACGCGTTCGTGCCCGATGCAGCTGCCCGTCTCAGACATGGTCGAGGCATCGACGATGCGGACGACCGAGTGCTTCATGTGCGAGACCTGCGTGGACGCCTGTCCCTCAAAGGCCATCAGGGTCGGATTCGGCAATCCCGGGGAGATGTTCATGGAGCCCAAGACGGGAGACGAGCGGGAGTAGGAACGGCCCGCCTCATCCTGTTTCCAGGCGAGACGGGCCGAATGGATCCCCCGTGATATGAAAGGTCGGTCAGACGGCCTCGTCGAGCGGTTCGGCGAACTGGCTGTCGTAAAGCGCCGAATAGAAGCCGTGCTGGGCGATGAGCTCGTCGTGCGTACCCTGCTCGATGATCCTGCCCTCGTTCATTACGAGTATCAGAGAGGCATCGCGGATAGTGGACAGACGGTGGGCGATCACGAAGCTCGTGCGGTTCTTCATGAGCTCCTTCATCGCTTTCTGGATCAGGACCTCGGTGCGGGTGTCGACCGAGCTGGTCGCCTCGTCGAGGATGAGGATCGGCGGGTCTGCGAGGAACGCGCGCGCGATGGTGAGCAACTGGCGCTGACCCTGCGAGATGTTGGAGCTCTCGTCGTTGAGCACCGTCTCGTAGCCGTCGGCGAGCGTGCGGACGAAGTGGTCGACGTGTGCCGCCTGGGCAGCAACTTGGATCTGCTCGTCGGTAGCGCCTTCGCGTCCGTACGCGAGGTTCTCCTTGATCGTTCCGTTGAAGAGCCAGGTGTCCTGCAGCACCATTCCGAACGTGCGGCGCAGGTCGTCGCGGGTCATGTCCCTGGTGTCGACCCCGTCGATGAGGATGGCGCCCGAATCGATCTCGTAGAAGCGCATCAGGAGGTTCACCAGCGTTGTCTTGCCGGCGCCGGTCGGGCCGACGATGGCTATGGTCTGGCCGGGAAGCGCCTCGAGGCTCAAGTCCTCGATCAGAGGGGTGTCCTCCTTGTAGCGGAACGAGACGTCCTTGAATTCGACGTGGCCCTCGGCTCTCCCGATCCTCACCGGTGTGGTGGTCTCGAGGGTCTCCTCCTCCGCGTCGAGCAGTTCGAACACGCGCTCCGCCGAGGCGGCCGCGGACTGGAGGACGTTCGCGATACTCGCGGTCTGGATGATCGGCTGGGTGAACTGGCGCGAGTACTGGATGAACGCCTGCACATCACCGAGCGAGATCTGTCCGTTTGCGACGCGGAGGCCGCCGATGACCGCGATCCCCACGTAGTTGAGGTTGTTGAGGAACCCGAGCGAGGGCTGGATGGTGCCCGAGATGAACTGAGCCTTGAAGCTCGCCTCGTAGAGCTCCTCGTTCTCGACGTCGAAGACCTCGACCGCCTCTCGCTGACGTCCGAACACCTTCACGACGCTGTGGCCGGTATACATCTCCTCGACGTGCCCGTTGAGCTTGCCGGTCCGCTCCCACTGGCGTGCGAACTGCTTCTGCGAACGCTTCGCGATGAACATGGTCACCAGCACGCTGGCCGGGATCACGAGCAGCGAGATGGCGGCGAGGAGCGGGCTGATCGAGAACATCATGATGAGGACGCCGATGATGGTGAGAACGGCGGTGATGATCTGCGTCGCGCTCTGCGAGAGCGTGTTCGCGATGTTGTCGATGTCGTTCGTCACGCGCGAGAGTGTGTCTCCGCGGGCGTTGTCGTCGAAGTACTTGAGGGGGAGGCGGGCGATCTTCTCGTCGACCTCTTTCCTCAGTCCGTAGACGGTCCGCTGCGACACCCCGGCCATGATGTAGGACTGGAGCCAGCCGAACACGGCGCTGAGGAGGTAGGCCCCCGTGAGGAGGGCGAGCACTCGCCTGATCGCGTCGAAGTCGACTCCCTTGCCCGGCGTGAGGGTCATGTTCGCGAGCATGTCCGCGAGCTGGCCCTTACCGGCCGCGCGCATTCCCTCGATCGCTTGGGCCTGGGTGACACCTGCGGGAAGCTGCTTGCTGACGACACCTTCGAAGAGCAGGTTCGTCGCGTTACCGAGGAGTTTGGGTCCAAGGATGCTGAACGTGACGCTCGCGATGGCGAGAATGATCACCATTGCGATCGCGAAGGCATGAGGCTTGAGGTAGCCGCCGAGCCGCTTGAGAGAACCGCGGAAGTCCTTGCTCTTCGCGGCGGCGCTCATCAGGTTGTGCATTCCCGGACCGCCTCCACCGGGGCCGCCCGGTCCGGGTCCCGGTCCGCCGGGGCGCGGTGTCTTTTCGTTGTCGCTCATGCCACTTCCTCCTCGGTGAGTTGCGAGTTCACGATCTCGCGGTAGGTTTCGCAACTGGCCAGCAGCTCGTCATGTGT
>CAZMJV010000025.1:17594-19792 GCA_964566905.1 uncultured Coriobacteriia bacterium
CCGCCCGAGACATTGGTTCCGCCCTGAGTGATCGGGGACTCGAGCCCCTCAGGCATCTCTGAGACGAACTCGGCGCCCTGGGCGACGTCGAGCGCATGCCAGAGCTCCTCGTCGGTCGCCGCCTGCTTGCCGTAGCGCAGGTTGCTCGCGACGGTGCCGCTGAAGAGGAACGACTTCTGCGGGATGAACCCGATGCCCTGCCACAGCGACTCCTGGGTCATCTCCCGGATATCGATTCCGTCGATGAGAATCCGGCCGCCGGTCACGTCGTAGAACCTCGGAATCAGGTTGATGAGGGTCGATTTACCGCTGCCCGTGCTTCCGACGATCGCGGTCGTCTGTCCGGGCCTGGCGGTGAATGAGATGTCGCAGAGAACCGCGTCCTGCGCCCCGGGATATCGGAACTCGACATTCTCGAACTCGATGAGCCCTCTCTCGACATGCGCTGCCGAAGGAACCTCAGGGTCTTTGATGCCGGCCTCGACGTCGAGGACCTCGTTGAGCCGCTTCGCGGATGCTGCCGCGCGCGGCACCATGATGAACATCACGACCGCCATCATCACAGACATCAGGATCTGCGAGATATAGGTGAGGAACGCGGTGAGGTTGCCGATGGGCATCGCACCGCTGTCGATGCGGATGGCGCCGAACCACATGGTGGCTGCGAGCGCGAGGTTGAAGATCGCCATGAGCACCGGGATCATGATTGCGAACAGTCGGTTGACGGAGAGCGAGGTCTGCATGAGGTTTCGGTTCGCCTCGTCGAAACGACGCTGCTCGTGCTCGTCTCTCACGAACGCTCGGATGACCCGGATTCCCGAGAGCTTCTCTCGCATGACCTGGTTCACCCGGTCTACTCGGATCTGCATCTCTCCAAACAGAGGTAGCGCCTTGCGCATCACGAGTCCGATGATGATCGCCATCAGGGGGATGATCACGGCGATCAGGCCGGAGAGAGGCACGTCCTGTCTGAGTGCCATGATTACGCCGCCGACCGCCATGATCGGGGCCGCGACCATCACGTTGAGTCCCATGACGACGACCATCTGCACCTGCTGGACGTCGTTCGTGGTGCGCGTGATGAGCGAGGGGGCGCCGAACGAGTTCATCTCGGCGAGTGAGAAGCTCTCGACCTTGTGGAAGAGCTTGTGTCTCACATCGCGGCCGAACGCCATCGCGGTCTTGGAGCTCCAATAGACGGCGATGATCGAGACGACGCCCAGAAGGAACGTGACCGCGAGCATGAAGCCGCCGGTCTTGAGGATGAAGGCGGTGTCACCCTTCGCGATACCGTCGTTGATGATCTTCGCGTTGAGTTCCGGAAGGTAGAGGTTCGAGATGGATTGCACGACCAGCAACGCCATCACGAATGCGATCTGCTTCCAGTAGGGCTTGAGGAACTTGAGGATCTTGGTCATTTACAGCTCCTTGTGGGTCTCATGGCAGTTCGAGCCGCAGTCGTCGCCGAGGAGCTCGACCGTGTTCTGGTTGATCAGGGCGAGAAGTCGCTTCAATTCCCTGCGGTCGTCTTCGGAGAGCTTTCCCAAAGTCGCTGAGAGATGGTTGACCAAGGCGTCATGGGATTCGCGCGCGCGCTTTCGACCCTCGTCGGTGAGGTAGATGCGGATCTTGCGCTGGTCCACCTCGTCGGGACGCCGCTCGACCAACCCCGAGGCCTCCATCTTCTGGAGCATGACGGTGATGGTGGGCCGCGACACGCGGAGCAGGTCCGCCAAGTCGGTCTGGCTGACCCCGTCGTTACTTGCCAACACCCAGAGGCAACTCGCCTGGGCCGGGTGGGTCTGCCCCTCCGCGAGCATGTGGGTCATCAGCCGACGGTTGAGGGCGACCGCCTTCTTGAATTCTCGGAACAACTCGAGAGAGAGGGGATCGACCCCCTCCAGCGACGGGTGTTTGAAACCTTTCATCCCGGAGATCATCGTGGGCCTCCTTTCCGATTGTTTTGATTAGATGGCTAATAGTTAGGACGCTAATATAATCCTGCCACAGAGCGCGGATAACGCTGTGACATGAATTCCACGCAATGCACACAGGGGGGACTTTCTCCTGCTCAAACCGCTAGACTGCTGTCCATACGTCAGATCGTCTTCCGATGAAGCAGGTGCCCATGGCCCGCCCGAGACCGATCATCTTGCTCGTACTCGCCGTTTCCCTGATGGCCGGAGGGTGTGCAAAGA
>CAZMJV010000025.1:19892-23076 GCA_964566905.1 uncultured Coriobacteriia bacterium
TCCATTCGCGTCTATACGATCCTGTCCCCTGCGTTTTACACGGAGCTCGAGGCCTTCAACACGGCGCACCCCGACGAACCTCTCTATCTCCTCCAAGGAGTGTGGATTCCCGAGGAGCGGTTCTATGAAGCGCAGAATCTCTACGATCCCGAGGTCTACCAAGGATTCAAAGACGAGATAACCGATGCGGTGAAGGCCGTCCACGGCGAACTGACGCGTCCCAAGACGCCCGGCCATGCCTCGGGGACGTGGACCGCCGACGTGTCGCCCTGGGTGCTCGCGTGGTCCCCGGGGGTCGAGTGGGATCCCGTCTCGACCGCGGCTTCTGACGCCGCCAACGCTCAGCGCGGTGTATACGAGGGCACGTACTTCTCGGCGACCGCGGACGCGACACCCACCGAGAGCTGGCTTGCCGAGATGCTTGATCACTTGGCCGGCGAGGAGGCGTCGCGGGGGGTGACCATGCCCCTGACCTTCACGAACTGGCCGACGACCGACCCGCTGACGCATCCGTACGAGCCGATGGAAAACGAGGACATGGTCGGGGTCGACGCCAACCACATCCATCCCACCGAGGCATGGTCCGGAGGATATTTCGCGAGCTATCACGCATATCCGTACTACCCAGATTTTCAGCGGCATGAACCCGAACTCCTCACCGTAATGCGCGACGGAACGCCCGACCCCTATGCGGGGTATCTGCGCAGTCTGCGCGAGCACCACGCGGGGATACCCCTCGTCGTGACCGAGTTCGGCGTGCCCTCGTCCTCGGGGATGGCGCACTTCGGTCCCGTAGGGCGCGACCAGGGCGATCACTCCGAGCAGGAACAGATGGCGCTCGATGCAGATATGCTCCGCACGATTTCCGAGGCCGGCTGCTCGGGCGGGTACGTCTTCGAGTGGGCTGACGAATGGTTCAAGTTCACCTGGAACACCATCGAATACGAGCTTCCCGGCGACCGTCGCGACAAGTGGCGAAACGCGCTGACGAATGAGGAGCACTTCGGGCTCCTCTCGGTCGAACCCGGTGCCGAGGGCCCGACCGTCACCGTCGACGGAGACGTCGGCGAGTGGGACGACAACGCCTCGACCACGATCTACGAGGGCCGCGGTGCCGTGCGCAGGGTGCGTGCCGTGAAGGACGAGGGCTATCTCTACCTCCATATCGAGCAACGGTTGCCACAGTCGGTCACGGGGGAGGCTGTGGTCCTCGGCTTCGACGTGCTCGAAGGCGGCAACCTGGGGCTTCCTCTTTCGGGCGACGCGGGGGACCGTCTCAGGGCGACGACAGGCGCTGACCCTGAGGCCGACTATGCGGTGGTCCTGCGTCCCGACGGGACCGCCGACGCGTATGTCCGGGGTTCGAACGACCAGTTCGACATTCTCTGGGGGAAGGTGCAGAAGCGGGTCGCCTACCAAGAGGCGGACCTCGCTACCGCGAGCGGAGCGTGGCACCGATGGCGGCTCCTAGTGAACCGTCAGCTGGTGATACCGGCTACCGGCGAGGAGCTCGGGGTCGAGACGTTCGATGCCGGCGCGCTCCGAAAGGGGACGTCGGACCCGCAGTCCGATGCCTTTGACTCTCGCACGGCATGGGCCACCTCGGGGGCTGACATCGAGGTGCGCCTGCCGTGGATGCTGATCGGATATGCGGACCCCTCGTCGAAACAGGCGCTGTCGATCACCGACGCGGGAGACATCCGCGCAGTGGATGCCCTACCTTTGGGGATTTCGGTCGCCGTCGGAGAAGACCTCGCGCAGACCGGAGGGTACGACTGGGAGGGGTGGGAGGCAGTGTCTTGGCACGAACGTCTCAAGGCGGGTAGCGGGTTGTATCGACAGGCGGTCGAGGACGTCCAGCGCTAGGACCGGACTCCGCGTCTCCGGCGCAACTGGTCGACCGCGTCGCGGTGCGCACGCTCCTCGACGATTATCTGGGCGACCGCTCCTGATGCGTCCTTCGTGCGCAGAAACGCGACGAGCTTCTCATAGAATGCCGCACCACCGACCTCCATCCGGTATGCGAGGTCGAGCGCTTGGTCGAAGTCGGCGATTCCTCCGTGCTGCGTGAGGGCGTCGATCGCACGTTTGGAGAACACCGCCTCGTCGGCCACGGTTTGATAGTAGGCGGCCTCGTCGCCGGGGAACGCGTCGATGCGAGTCTTCTCGGGAAGCTGGGGGATCAGGCTCTCGAAGATCCCGGCATGCCGCGCCTCGTCCTTGGCGACTTTGAGAAAGAAGGCCTTGGCTTCTGCATCCTCGGTGCCGGCGGCACATGCCTCGTAGAACCCGCAGGCGTTGCGTTCCATCGCGCTGGCTATGCCGAGGACGTCGATAGGATTCATTCGAGTAACCATTGGACTTCCGATCAGATTCGACAATATAAGTTACTAAAATATAGTATATACATCTCACGATTCCGCAGGTCAGTACGGCACCAAATCCCACTCGGCTCACGACAATGTATGCACAGGGGAGAAAACTATGGCGGACAAGGACTATCTTGGTGGTGTCTCGACGGTGCTCGTCGTCGATCGTGACGAGGTCGTCCAACGAATGATCCGGGAGAGGTTCGCCGTGCGTGGGGCGACCGTCATCTCGGCGGAGACAGCGGACGAGGCTCTTTCCGTTCTCGAGCAGCGCGCCGACAGCGACGATCCCGTCCAGATCATCCTCACCGAGCTTTCTCTTCTCGGCTCGACAGGTTACGACCTCATCAAGAGGGTGCGCTCGCACGCCCGCGAGGAGATTTCAGGAACGCCCGCCATCATTCTCTCCTCGCGGAAACGCTCCGAGCAGATCGTCGATGGCTTTCGAGCAGGCGCCGACGATTACGTCGCGAAGCCATGGGATTTCCCCGAACTCGAGGCGCGCATCGGGCTGCACCATCGGAAGGGCGCGGCGAGGACCGGCTCCGGCGCACCCTCAGCTGGTGCGTGATGACCTTCTACGGGGCGTTCATCGCCGTTCTCATCGCATTGGCCGCAAACATAGCGCTCGTCGTCTATCTCATCGTTCGTCGCGTGTTCACCCGTCCGTCCTTGGAGGTGCATGAGACACGCAAGGCGGAGATGGAATCAATCGCCGACGCGATCGCAGTCTCCGACGAGCTTCCGACGAGCGAACAGGTCGATGCGCTTCGAGGCGCGAAGAGATGGGAGCACGACCTTCTCGTCGAGGTCGT
>CAZMJV010000026.1:0-21273 GCA_964566905.1 uncultured Coriobacteriia bacterium
CGGGGCACGGTGGTCTTCGACGGCCTCCGACAGGGGATCGTCCTCGACGACGTGCGTTTCGAGTACCCCGACGTCTACAACTCCGCAGGCGTGCGTGTCTCCGAGGCTAAGACGGTCTTGGAGGGTATCTCGGCCGTCATACCGGCGGGCTCGTTCACCGCGCTCGTAGGCCGCTCAGGTGCGGGTAAGTCGACGCTCGTCGAGCTACTGCCCAGGCTGCGCGACGTCACAGGTGGTTCGATCACGATCGACGGCATCGACATCAAGGAGTTCGACGTCGGGACGCTTCGCAAAGGTATCGGCTACCTCACCCAGAGCGCGATGCTCTTCAGCGAGTCCGTGCGCGAGAACCTCGTGTACGGCTTGGACTTCGAGCCGACCGAGGAGCAGATCCACGATGCGCTCGAGCGCGCCTACGCGACCTTCGTCTACGACCTCCCTCGCGGTCTCGAGACTCGTCTCGGTGACCAGGGGGTTCGCTTCTCGGGAGGCGAACGTCAGCGAATAGGCCTCGCACGGGTGCTCCTCGAGGACACATCGATTCTCGTTCTCGATGAGCCGACGAGCGCCCTCGACTCCGAGTCGGAGGCGTATATTCAGAAGGCGCTCGCCGCACTGCACGGCACAAAGACCATCATCGTGATCGCCCATCGCCTCGCGACCGTGATTTCGGCCGACCAGTTGCTCGTCGTCGAAGACGGCAAGATCGTCGAGCGGGGAACGCACGAAGAGCTGGTCGCCAAGTCCGGCGCGTACCAGAAACTGTTCGAAAGCCAGCTGATAGCCTAGTTGCGGCCGCATTTCAGCGTCTGCGCATCGACCGAGAGAAGCCGGGAGTGACGGAATGATCCCTTATGGACGCCAGTGGATTTCCGAGGACGATATCGCAGCCGTCGTCGACGTACTGCGTTCCGACCTCATCACCCAGGGTCCTGTGACCGACAGGTTCGAGCAGGTAGTCGCGGAGTACTGCGGCGCGAAATATGCGGTCGCTGTGGCCAACGGGACCGCAGCGCTGCACCTCGCATGCATGTCGCTGGGGCTTGGACCCGGCGGGTTGCTATGGACCTCTCCCATCACCTTTGTCGCCTCCGCAAACTGCGCCCTTTACGTCGGCGCCGATGTGGACTTCGTCGATATCGACCCGCTCACCCTCAACATGAGCGTCGAGGCGCTCGCCGCGAAACTCGAGGAGGCTGAGAAGGTCGGCAGACTGCCCGATGTGGTCGTCCCGGTGCATTTCGCGGGCGCCTCGTGCGACATAGCCGGGATACGCGCTCTCGCGGACCGATACGGTTTCAAGATCCTCGAGGATGCGGCGCATGGCATCGGAGGCAGCTACCGAGACAAGCACATCGGTTCGTGCGAATACTCCGATGTCACCACCTTCAGTTTCCACCCCGTCAAGATCATCACGACGGGAGAGGGCGGTCTCGTACTTACAAACGATGAGCGGATCGCCGAGCGGGCACGCCTGTTACACACCCACGGCATCACCCGGGATCCGTCGCAGATGCGCGGCGAACCAGACGGCCCGTGGTATTACCAGCAGGTCGCGCTCGGATACAACTTCCGCATCACGGACATCCAGGCGGCTCTGGGCGTCAGCCAGCTGAGCCGAGTCGATGAGTTCGTGTCGCGACGAAACGAGATAGCGCAGGCATACCTCGAGGCGTTCCGGGACCTTCCGGTGCGCTGTCAGGACGTGCCCGCCGACACGCGGTCCTCGTACCATCTGTTCACGGCGGAGCTGGAGAAGCACGACCGTTCAGCTGTCTACGATCGGCTCAGGGAGCTCGGCGTGGGAAGCGCGGTCCACTACATCCCTGTCCATCTGCAGCCCTACTATCGCGATCTCGGCTTCAAACCGGGCGACTTCCCCAACGCGGAGGCCTACTACTGTCGCGTTGTGACGCTGCCGATGTACCCGATGATGACCGACGCGGACGTTCAGACAGTCATCGACGTGATGACTACGGTGCTCGGGTGAACATCGCGTTTAGATTCGATGCCGGACCGAGTATCGGTCTGGGCCACGCGGCTCGTTCTCTGACGTTGGCGAGGGCATTAAAGTCCTTGGGGTACAACGTGCTTGCAGTCGTTCGTGATACGGATCCTTTTGTGTGCGAGTCGCTCGGGGCTTCGGGTATCCCCTTCGTGTCGTTGCCCGAGGGGGTGACCGTCTCTGACGAGGATCTCCCTTGTTCGTCATGGCTTCGGGTGTCGCGAAGAGAAGACGCGGAGCACACCGTTTCGGCGCTAAGGGACTTCGAAGCTGACTGGGTGGTTGTCGATCACTATGCCTTGGACTCCGTCTGGGAACAGGCCGTCAGAGCTGTTGCCCGTCACGTCATGGTGATCGATGACACGGGAGACCGCTTGCATGACTGCAGCCTCCTAGTGGATCAAAACCTCGAAGATGCCGCAACGCTCAGATATACGGGTAGAGTTCCCGCCGGATGCCGGATTCTCGCGGGTCCCCGGTATGCGCTACTTCGAGACGAATTCCGTTCGGTTCATAAAAGAACAAGAGATGGCTCGATTCATCGGCTATTGGCGTACTTCGGGGGTGCGGACTCTCACAATCTCACGCCGGTCCTTGTCTGCGCATTCGACCGGTTGATGCTTCCTGATGTGGATTTGACCGTGATCGTGAGCTCTACGAACCCAAGAAGTGAGACTGTGCGGTCCTCATGTTCATCGATGCAGAGGGTTCGGTGCCTGACAGACGTGGACAATATGGCCGAACTGATGTCGGAGGCCGACTTCGCCATAGGCGCGGCGGGTTCGTCGACCTGGGAGCGGGCTTGCATGGGTCTTCCCTCAATTACTGTTGCGCTTGCTGAAAACCAAGTTGAAATTGCAGACACCGCAGTCAGAGGGGGTTTCGCGTTACCTTTGGTGGAACTAGACGAGAATGGGTTCATGGAAGGTATTCGTCGCATCCTCGCGCTCTCGCCGTACGAGGTCGTGCAAATGGGCAGAGCGGGTATGGAGACCGTGGACGGCAGGGGCATCGACCGTGTCGTCAAGGAGATGGAGGACCTCAGGTGAAGGTGCTCCTTCTAGGGCCGTCGCATCCAGCGATCGAGCGAGCTGTTGCTCTGACGCATGATCAGATCATTCGTACGGAGGAGCCACTCGTCGATTCGGCGATGCTCGCTGATTTCATTGTGAGTTACGGGTATCGCCATATTATTTCCCCTGAGATACTCGCGAAGTTTGGCGAGCATGCTGTGAATCTTCACGTGTCGTATCTCCCATGGAACAGGGGCGCAGATCCCAACCTCTGGAGCTTCCTCGACGATACTCCCCAGGGCGTTACCATCCACGTGATAGACGAGGGATTGGACACCGGACCGATAATCGCTCAGCGTGAGGTGAACTACTCTGTGGGTGACACGCTTCGGACAACCTATGAGAGGTTGTCTCGTAATATCGAGGATCTATTCAGCGAGGTGTGGGTCGATATCCGGGATGGCAAAGTGTCGCCGTCGGCCCAGCAAGGCATCGGAACCATTCATAAGTCGAGCGATAAAACCCCGTATGCACATCTCCTCACTGATGGATGGGATACCCCTGTATCAAGTCTCATCGGGGTCGCCCGTCAGGCCGGAGGCGCGGGGTCCGCGGTAAGATGACGGCTGGACAGTATGAAAAGAGGTAGCGTCTGATGACCGGATCGTCCTTTCGTCTCGGTGGTCGAATCATCGGTCCTTCGGCTCCTCCGTTCATTATTGCGGAGATGTCTGGGAACCATAACCATTCACTGGATCGCGCGCTCGCGATAGTCGATGCAGCGGCCGATGCTGGTGCGCATGCGATTAAGATCCAGACGTATACCGCGGATACCCTCACGCTCGATGTCTCGGGCGGCGAGTTCGACATTTCCGATCCAAACTCGCTCTGGGCCGGGCGTTCCCTGCACGAGCTGTATGAGGAAGCGCATACCCCTTGGGAATGGCACGGCGCAATCTTCGACCGCGCGCGTGAGCGTGGGCTTATCGCGTTCTCCACACCATTCGACGATACTGCGGTCGATTTCCTCGAGACGTTCGATTCTCCGTGCTACAAGATCGCCTCGTTCGAGAACACGCATCTCCCGCTCATCCGCAAGGTTGCGGGCACCGGCAAACCGATCATCATGTCCACGGGTATGGCGACGGAAGAAGAGCTCGCGGAGGCTGTGGCGACCGCGCGTGACGCAGGGTGCGAGAACCTCGTACTCCTCAAATGCACGAGCACCTATCCCTCGTCGCCAGAGAACAGCAACCTGCTGACGATCCCCGATATGCGCGAGCGGTTCGGATGCCAGGTCGGCCTGTCCGATCACAGCATGGGGCTCGGCGTCTCGGTGGCAGCGGTAGCACTTGGTGCAACGGTCATTGAAAAGCACTTCACCATCGCGCGTGCCGATGGGGGAGTGGACTCCGCCTTCTCGATGGAGCCCGGGGAGTTGGCGGAACTCGTCACTGAGACCGAGCGGGCCTGGCAGGCAATGGGTACCGTCTTGTATGGGCTGACCGAGGCAGAGGCTGCCTCGGTGCAGTTCCGCAGGTCGCTCTATGTCTCCGAGGACATGCGAGCGGGCGATATCTTCACAGCCGGGAATCTGCGAGTGGTGCGTCCGGGGCATGGGCTTGCTCCTAAGCACTACGATGAGATCCTCGGCAGGCGTGTCACCCGCGATGCCGCCAAGGGGACGCCGCTCTCCTGGGATCTGGTCGACCGATGAGCAGGACCGTGATCATCGCCCAGGCGCGCATGTCGTCGACCCGATTGCCGGGCAAAGTCATGCTCGACCTCGGGGACAAGCCGGTCGTCGACCACGTGGTTATGAGGGCTCGGGCGAGCAGGCTCGCCGACGACGTCTGTATCGCGACGACCGTCGAGGACACTGATGATGTCCTTGCGGCACATCTCGACACGCTTGACGTGCAGTATATCCGAGGCAGTCTCGACGACGTGCTCGCTCGCTATGTTCAGGCGGCAGAGGTATCGCGGGCGGATACGATCGTACGCATCACCTGCGACTGCCCGCTCATCGATCCTGTGATTATCGATGAGGTAATCGCCGCCTTCAGGTCGGCGCCTGCCGTCGATTATTGCAGTAACACGCTGAGGCGCAGCTATCCCATCGGAATGGATACCGAGGTCTTCTCCCGCGAGGCACTTGAGCGCGCGTATGCCGAGGCGACTGAGGCGCCCGAGCGCGAGCACGTGACTCCATATCTCTATCAGCATCCCGAGTTGTTCAGACTCCGCAACGTCGAGGCTCCGGGCTGGGCGAGGCGGCCGGAGTTGCGTCTCACGCTGGATGAGCCGGCGGACCTCGAGTTGTTGAGGGCGGTGGTCGGGCTGGTACCCGGCGGGGCCGATCTTGCGACGGTTCTCGAGGCGCTTCGGATGCATCCCGAACTCGAGGGGATCAATGCGAGGGTTTCGCACAGATACGTGGAAAGGCCCGACAGCTGGTAAATCAGGCTATGAGCGCATCCGGTTGTCTTGCCACCAGCGCATAGCCGATACCGCCCCTGAGACCTGCTGCTCGCTGGTGAACATTCCCTCGGGCAAGTCCTGCTCGTTAATTTCGAACTGAAATGCCGAGGCAGCGAAATTTCGTAGATAGGTTTCTTCGGCATTGGCGCCTGTGGGTTCGTATGACCCGACGTTCTGGAAGAAATCGTATAGTTCATCGAAGGTCGATATGTATAGAGTGCCTGGAAATCCTTCATACCAGGTGTGGGACATGTGGATTCCCGGCACGCCGTTGACTGCCGCCTCCCACCCTGCCGTTCCGGTGATCACCACTGTAGCGAGTGAATTTCGAATGAGGGTGGAACTCGGAACGTCCATGGGGATTAGTCGCACATTCTCGAGTTCGGTAAGGTCTTCGTAGTCCGCGACGCTGCGACCCTTTTCGGAGGCGAACGCGGGGTCTGGATTAAGCTGAGTGGGATGTCCTTTGACGTACAGGAACCACCCATCAGGCAGGGCCTCATGAATGGATGCCACCGCCACGAACTGATCCGCGAGAATACCGCCCTCGGGGTTGGTTGTCCGCTCTGGCTGGAAGTGGAGTGGGAAAAAGACGTACGGACGGTCAAGCGGGGCGTCTGTTGATGTCAGTCTCGCATAGGCGGCAGCCAGGTCTAGTTTGTACTGCCACCGAATATCGAGCGCGCGTTCGTAATCGCGATTTGTAGACAGCCGATCATTCACAGGCGTGAACTGGTACTGGTCGGCGAACTCGAGTGGCTCGTCGAGCCAAGATCTTCGCGAGATATTTGATTCGACGGTCAGTATCACACTGCGCATCAAATTGCGCGCGTACAGGGGCCAACGGTTGACGAGAAATAGTTTCCATACCTTGAGAGTTCTGGTGGGTTGAGTCGTGGATTGCATGGATTCACGTTGACGATCCATGTACCAGTGTGAGAACTGCTCATTTTTTCGCAGATGCTCTATGCGCTGCAAAAAGAGGTCGGGAATCGCCCCTTCGGCTTGGTGGTCAAGGAGGGGTGGGTCGCATATGGTGTCCTCGAGAAGGCTGTATCCCGTGAACCCCGTGGGGACGAACCAGATGGTTGGGATGCCGCGCCTCTTGCAGAGGTGGTATATCACGATGTAGACGGTGCCATGGGGTGTCTCGTCGAAGTGAACGACATCGGGTTTGAGTTCGTCGAGCAGGGAACCGATCTCGTGAACGAGTTTGCGGAGGTAACGCTTCCGCTCACGTAGTGTGAACGAGTCGGGGAGGGCGGTTCGTTCCATGGTGGAAAGAATTCCACTCGCCCAAGGCTGGATGTAGTTGGCGTCGGCAATCAGATTTCGCGCCGACAGCGGGCCCCTCCTCATTGGGCAGACTACGTGCGAGAATTCGACCCTGTCGTGAACAGGGATATCGGGATATGTTCTGGTCAACTCAGGCATGTTGATCGAAGACGTCACGACGGCGACGGGATCCCAGCCGAGCTCCTGCCGAAGGGCGGCGATTCGTCTCGGCAGGTCGGGCTTCGTGCAGTATGCGTAAAAGACCCGGGTCATCGTAGCCCTCCGAGAGAATGGTTGGAGACGGCGAACCGCTCACGGTGCCACCACTCGAGCGCGCGAACTATTCCCTCGAATTGCTGCTGGCTGCTGGCGAGCGGGGGATCGAAGGTCCAGCCGTTTTGGACGTATCTGAATGTCGCATCAGACAAGGCATGCAGGAATGCCTCTATCTCTTCGGTAGAGGCACCTCGGGAGCCGCTTGTGCTCAGCAGGTGGGAGACTTCGGTCGCCGAAGACACTTGGTAAGTTCCGGGACAACCCTGATACCACGGATGCCCGAAGTAAAAGGCAGGTTTTCCGTTGAGGGCGGCCTCCCAGGCGATCGTCCCCGTGATCGTTCCCGCCGCTTGAGACGCCTGAAGCAGCGCCTTGCTCGAGTAATCGGGGTCGATGAACTTCACGCCCTTGAGGCGAGCGATCTGGTCATAGTATTCCGTGGTGCGACCGGATTCTCCACCGAGCATCATGCTGAACTGGGAGGGATGCTCCTTCACATATATGTGCCATCCGTCGGGCAGGGCCTCACTGATCATCGCGAGAGGGATGATTTGGTCGTAAAAGACGCCCCCGTCCGGGTTGCTCGTGCGCTCCGGGCGATAGTGCAGGGGGAAGTAGACGTATGCATCGTTCTCGCAGTCAACCGGGACGCAGCGAGCGAGGTAATCCGCCCTTAGCTTGGTCTTTATCGCGGTGGCCTCGGAGTGGTACTCCAGCAAGTCACCCAGTGCGCACTCTCTTGTGCCCAGTGGAACCCCGGGGAACTTGATGCGCAGGCACTCGGTCTTCTCACTGAGGCGTCGCTTTCTGGTGAATCTTCCGACGATGTGATGGAAAACGATGTTTTTGAATATAAGCGGCCATTTCCAGAATCTAAGTCCGTGAATGCACATCCTGAGTATCCTTGATGCCCCGGTTGGGCTTTCTTGGCGCGCATCTATCACCTTCGCGTCGAACTCTCTCTGCTGCTCCATATACCAATGGGAAAAGTCCTGTCCTTCGGTTATCTTCGCGACCGCCGTCTGAATGGACTCCGGTAGCTCGTCGGCGGTCTCGCCGCCCAGTCGAGCGTGATATGAATCCAGCAGCCTTAGTGGGGGAGACTCGATCTGTTCGCGCACAAGAGTCAGTTCGGGTATGGAAGTCGCGTTCAGGTAGACCGTACGGATGCCCATCTCTTGGCACAGGATGTGGATGGAGTAGTTGTACGGGGAGTTCGGAGGTTCCTCGAAGAAGACGATCTCCGCTTCTGTCCTCTCCAGCACTTCATGCCATTGGAACAGCAGATCCCTTGCGAACGATTCCCTTTCGTCATACAGAAACCGCTCGGGTGGTCCGAATCGATTCATCTGGTTCATAAGTCGTGGTAGGTACTTCTGAAGACGAATAAGCAATTCGCCGTCGAGGGTTCGGGGCTGTGAGGAGTTCAGACTGTCGATCGGGATACCGACGAAGGCATCCTCGAGATTCTGCCAAGGAACGCTTGGGAACAGTGTCTTCACTCGGTCCTCTTGGTTTGCGTAGGAGATCCAGAGGACGGGGTCCCACCCGATGGTCCGCTGAAGATGGAGCGCAGCGTCCGGCATTTGTGGTGATCCGGCCCACGCATAGATGACTTTGGACAACTTTCCTCCTGGCAGGCTTGCTCGCGGTGATTGGCACTTCGGAGAGTATGGTCGGAGTCATTGTAGCCTGACGTGCATCAGGTGCGACCGATGTACTCATGAGCAACGTGGGCGATAGGTCTTTGTGTTCGAGTCTGAATCGTGGGTATACTTAGGCGCCCACAACACAATCATCTGGAGTGCACATGTCTGGACTTTTCGAAGGTAAGCGCATCCTTGTCACCGGAGGTACCGGCTCGCTTGGACAGGTACTCACCAAGCGTCTGCTGTCAGGCGAGGAGGGTGTTCCCGAGAGTGTCACCATCTTCTCCCGCGACGAGGCCAAGCAGCACTACATGCGCCTCGACTTCATGCAGCGCTGTACTGCTACCGATGAGATCATCTTCGAGAACTCTCAGCAGGCCCTCCGGTTCATGATCGGCGATGTTCGCGATGAAGCCTCGTTGTTTCGAGCGGTCAAGGGAGCGGACATCGTGTTCGCCGCGGCGGCACTGAAGCAGGTTCCCAGTTGTGAGTACTTTCCGTGGGAAGCAGTGAAGACAAATATCCAGGGCGCCGAGAACCTCGTACGCCTTATCGCTGCCCATGATCTGCCCGTCGAGACGGTGATGGGCATCTCCACCGACAAGGCCTGCAAGCCCGTGAACGTTATGGGCATGACCAAGGCGATACAGGAGCGTGTCTACATCAACGGCAACCTCCGCGCCCCGCAGACGCGTTTCCTGTGCGCGCGTTACGGAAACGTGCTCGCCTCACGTGGCTCGGTCGTACCGTTGTTCCTGGACCAGATCGCAGCAGGGGGACCGGTCACCATCACAACGACCGATATGACTAGGTTCCTCCTTACGCTCGACGATGCTGTGGATACGATCTTCGCCGCCGTACGCGCGGGTGAGCCCGGGGAGACCTATATTCCTCGTTGCCCCAGCGCACTCATGACGGACCTCGCCGACTGTCTCATCGCCGGTCGGGACATCGAGACGATCGTCACCGGCATTCGCCCCGGAGAGAAGATCCACGAGGCCCTTCTCTCGGAAGAGGAGGCCACGCGAACGGTATTCGGCCATGAGGGCTACTACGCCGTTCGTCCCATGCTCCCCGAGCTCGCGGGTCCGGTCGACGAGCCTGCGCTCGTGGGCGAGTACAGCTCGGCCAATGCGCTCATGACACACGACGAGCTCGCCGACTTCCTGGAGCGAAAGATTCCCGACGTCATCGGCCAGTGCTATCTGGAGGCGTAAGTGCCACAAGGGAAGTCGCCCCGGTTGCAGCGATATAGTCATGTGATATCGCTGGGTCACTTCTGCAGCGTCGCGTCCGAAATCGGTCGATACGGTTTCCGAGATGGCAGCTACCCGTTCGATTGGGTGACTTGCGGTCTCGAACCCATCGTGAGGTTGATGGATTCCGAGTTTGCCGGATTTCTAGAATTCTCCCAGCTTGCATTCGTCTCTGAGGGCGGGAATATTGTGCGGGACAACAGCTCCGGCATCGAGTTCTATCACGACTTCGATGCCACGCTTCCGCTTGCCGCGCAGTACGACTCAGTGATTCAGAAGTATGAGCGACGGATCGTTCGGCTGAAGCAGTCAGCAACTGAACGGACGCTGTTCGTGCGTTACATACTCGACGAATCTGAGTGCAGCTACCTCGATCATCATTTTCCTGAAGTAATGGCGTCTCTGCGGCGGCTGAATCCCGACAACGATCTGTTGCTCATCGGCAATGCGGACCTTCCGGAGCAGTGCGGGGGGCATCCGGTGTATCTCGTAGCCGCTGGAGATGATGACGTCGTAGCCCGCAAATTCGTAGGCAAGAATGAACGACTCCTTCGAATGTTTGTATTCCTGCCATATCCCCTCGCGAAGAGGGCCAAGGACTTTATGAGGTATCACTTCATGAGAGTGACGAGATACGTGTCAAAGCGAGTAAGAGAGGGCCGATAAGCCTCACCCCTGAATACGCAATCGTCATCAGGCCAGCGGTTATACTGATTGCACCAAATCCGAAGGAGTCGTAGATGGCCAAAGTACTCACTCTGCTGGGCACTCGCCCTGAGATCATCCGCCTTGCTCGTGTTATCGACGTGTTAGACGCATCGTGCGACCACGTGCTCGTTCACACCGGTCAGAACTATGACGACCGTCTCTCGGGGATGTTCTTCCGTGAGATGGGTGTGCGCGAACCGGATGTCTATCTCGGTATCCGCGGCGCCGGTTTCGGCGAGCAGGTCGGCCAGCTGCTCGCCAAGGTCGAGGCGCTCTTCCTCGAGCAGAGACCCGACTCCGTCCTCATCCTCGGAGACACCAACACCGGGATAGCTGCTTACGTCGCAAAGCGCATGGGAATCCGCGTGTGCCACATGGAGGCGGGAAACCGCTGCTTCGACGATCGGGTGCCCGAAGAGGTCAACCGTCGAGTGATCGATCACTCGAGCGACGTGCTCATGCCTTACACATACCGCAGTGCCGAGAACCTTGTCCGCGAGGGTATCGAGCGCCAGCGCATCTATGTGACAGGCAATCCCATCAAAGAAGTCCTCGACCACTACGCCCCTCAGATCGAGGCCTCCGATCCATTCACGCAGTTCGGAGTGGAGCCCGGCAAGTACTTCTTGGTCACTGCACATCGTGCAGAGACAGTGGATGATCCCGCCCGTCTCGAATCGCTCATCTCCGCGCTCAACGCCGCGGTCGACAAATACGACATGCCCGCACTCGCCTCCTTGCATCCCCGCACAGCGGACAAGATGGCCAAGTTCGGTGTGGATGCAGGGAAGATCAAGTTCGTACCGCCTCTTGGCCTTTTCGATTTCGTGCGTCTCGAGAAGGAGGCGTTCTGTGTGCTCTCCGACAGCGGTACCGTCCAGGAGGAATGCTGCATCTTCGGCGTCCCCACGGTTACCCTGCGCGACGTCACAGAACGCCCTGAGACCATCGAGTGCGGCAGCAACCTGCTCGCCGGCGTCGAGGAATCGCGCATCCTACCGGCAATCGATTTGGCGGTTCGTTCGTATGGGAACTGGACACCTCCGGCGGAGTACCTAGCCGAGAACGTCTCGAACATCGTCGCGAGGATCGTATTGGGGATAGCATGATCGACTCGCCCCGCATACTTGTCGTCGGCGCGAGCGGCATGCTCGGTCACGAAGCCGTGCGCGTTCTTGCTCCCGACTTCGAGGTCTGGGGGGCCTGCCGTCATCCAGAGAATCTGCCTGACCTCGGGGTGCCCAGCGAGCGCTTGATCGGTGGACTCGACGCGATGCGACCTGACTCTGCATATGAACTTATCGACAGGGTGCGCCCCGACCTGGTGATCAATGCCGTCGGCATTATCAAGCATCGCGATTTGGCGAAGGCTGCCATTCCCTCGATAACGGTGAACAGTCTGTGGCCGCATGTACTGGCCGACGCGTGTACTCGGATCGACGCGAGAATGGTACACGTGAGCACCGATTGTGTCTTCTCTGGAAGCAGGGGAGGATACGTCGAGAGCGATGTCCCCGACGCCTTCGACCTCTACGGGCGATCAAAGCTCTTGGGCGAAGTTACCGACTTGGACAACGCGGTTACTCTCCGCACCTCGATCATCGGCTGGCAGGTGGAAATGCCGACCGGTCTCGTCGGTTGGTTCGCCGCGCATCGAAACGAGAAGCTCCAGGGTTTCACCCGCGCACTGTTCAGCGGTCTTACCACACGAGCACTCACTGAAGTCGTGCGGGACGTGGTGCTCCCGGATGAGTCTCTCTCGGGGCTGTGGCATGTCTCTGCCGACTCCATCGACAAGTACACGTTGCTCACAAAGCTTGCCGGTTACTTGGGATGGGACGTCGACATCGAACCGTCTGAGGACTTCGTGATCGACCGTTCTCTCGACAGCACTCGCTTCCGCGAGCGCACCGGCTGGAATCCTCCGAGCTGGGAAGAGATGCTCTCGGAACTGGCGGCCAGTCAGCACTAGATGGGGAGAACAGCGTGCTTCTTGGAATACTTTCTGTTCTACAGGCGGTGTTCCTTCCCGGTTATCTGGCGTTACGACTCAGCCGCGCATCGACAGGATCTCGGATAGAGACATGGGTAGTGTCGTTCGCCCTAAGTCTTCTGATCAACTACCTCTGGGTTTTCGTTCTAACGCTTCTTGGTTTATACGGCCGGGCCTCAGTATTCGTTCTCGTCGCTTTCGAGGTCGTGGCGCTGGGCAACTTGCTCACTAAATCTCTACGAAAATCAGGTTTTGGAAAATTCACGATTACGGTCCCGGACTTGCATCAGCGGGATCGGCTGCGTACAAGCATTGTGGTTATCGCGTCGCTCACGTTATTGTTTGCGCTGCTCGTTTCCTTAAAGTCAGGTCTGAGATTCAGAGTCTTCGACTCCTGGGATGCCATAGTTTCATGGAATACCTGGGCATACAGCTGGTTTGTTGGAGAGATGCCCCGACCCGTTTCCGTCTATCCGCAGCTTTGGCCTGCCAACTGGTCGATGATGTATCACATCGCAGGAAGCCCTGAGCTACAACTCTTCCCTTTGAGCACTGTTCCCTTGTTCGCCCTCGCGATACTGTCGATGTTCTTCGATCTTGCCTTGCGTAGAAGACGCGTCGAGTATTTGGGGGCGATGTTGTTTTGTAGCGTCGGCCTGCTCGTTCCCAGCGGGAGTATGTTCGAGGGGTATGTGGATCTGCCCCTGGCCTTCATGGCAATGGCGGCGTTCTACACCCTCGAGCTACGAGATTCCAGGTGTCCGGCCCATTGGCGACAACTGGCCCTCCCGCTCCTGATTGCCTGCGCCGCTGCAGTGACCAAATTCAACGGACTCTATGTATTAGCGGTAGTCCTGGTGCTTGGGCTTATCGGCCACCTCGCCCAGAGACATCGTTTGTCGTCCAAGGACTGGGGCAAGTCGGCCGGTCTCGTCTTGTCAACGGTCGCTGCGGTTCCCGGGAGTTGGTTCTTACTCAAGGCGCTTGACTTCGCAGCGGGACGTGACGCATCGAATCGCTTCTACCTCAATCAAGCCGTCGAAGTTGCGGCAGGGAGTAACTCGATCCAAGGGCGACTGCTTCACGCCGTGTCGCTGTTTCCTGGTTCATGGGTGACGTTCGGTGCCATCGTGCTGATCGTTCTGATCGCGGTGAGGGTACCGCGCGCGCGTTGGGTTGCTTTGGGGGTCCTCGTGCCCTACACGATCCTCTGGGCGATGTTTCTAAGTTACGATCTGCGCAATCTGGTGATGATGATTCCCGTGATTGCATATGTCGCGGCAATGGGTCTCGGGGGCTTGTTGGAGAGCGGCCTTCACGCGGATATGGAACTCAAAGTGAGAGAGTTTCGGGGGTCGATAAGTCCGCGGCTATTTCGGGCATTGTTCCTGCTGGCTGCCGTCGCGGCGGTCGTTCTCCTGATCACGTATCCTACGTCGAAGGTCATAGAGCTCGAGTTGCAGAAGCAGCGACTTATCGGCAATCCTCAGTTAAACGACGTGCTTTATTCCGTTACCTCGCAGGAACCGAATATGAGCGGAGATGTGCTCACCGATTACGGCCATCTTCAATATCTTCCAGAATTTCGCGATGATCCGCTGCGGCTCGAGCATTCGAACAGCATCCACGTGAGTTTTCTGTACCAGAAGGTAGTCACGCCGGATTCCTTGATCGGCAGGGACTACCTCGTTCTGTCGAATCTAGTGCCGCCCGCTGTCGAGGAGCTCGTGACTTCACGCATCGCAGATGGCTCGTATTCCCTTCTCGAGGAGTTTGATTCAGGACCCTTCGTGGAGTACCGATCGCCGGTGAAGGTTCGCGTGATTCGCGTGAATCGGTAGGCGATCCGTCCAGGGTCAGGAACGAGCCTGCAGCGCCAGTGTCCGATATAGCGCCTCGAGACCTTTCAGGTAGCGCTCGTGACTGTACTCGCTTGCGGCGATTTCTCTGCCCAAGGCACCTCTGCGCACGACCTCCGCGGGATGATCGGATAAGAAATCGATGGCTGCGCGCAGGGCGGTTGCATCACGGAAGGGGACGGAGATTCCGCATTCGGGGGCATGCGTGACCGCGGACACGGCTGTGCCAGCGAAGCAAACCACCGGGCGACCGGCCGCCATTGCCTCAACGGCCATCAGCCCGAACGCCTCCGCCTCCGATGCCATCACGAAGACGTCTGACGCTGAGTAGATGCTCCGGTGGAGTGCCTCATCGTCGACCCACCCCATCTCAACGATGTTATAGCTGTCAGCGAGCGCATCGACCAATCCGGTTTTGTCGACGGTCAAAAGGGTCGTAGAACGGAGGGGTGGCGTCGACCCAAGGGCCTCGATGATGTAGGGCAGCCCCTTTACACCCCAGTCTGATGCTCGGAAGAGGATCACGAAATCATCTTTGGGGATTCCGAGCTTATCGCGACTGATCGAGCGCTGATCTTCGAGCAGATACGTCGAGGAATCGATTCCGAAGGGTATCAAGTGAACCCTATCGAGGTGGGCGGTAAGCGGGCTTCGTTTCACCATGTCCAACATGAAATCCGAGGCAACCACCAAGTCCACATCGATATCCGAAAGTACGCGTTGCTTGATTCTCCACATTCGGCTTGCGTTGTCTCGGCTCATGGGGAAAACCGAATCCAGATGAGGGCAATCGTTGCATCCAGTCATCCACCCGAGGCAGTTCAGCGGATGGACGCAGTGTCCTGTGAGGATCCACGGGTCGTGAATTGTCCAAATCGAGGGCTTGAGGTCGAACATGCGGGGGAGGTCGAGCAAGGAAATCACTTGGTTGTGAATCAGATGGTAGTGCACGACGTCTGCGCTGAGAAACTCGGGATGCTCCGCGAGAACTCTGCCCCAAGGGAACAGAAGGTTGTTCATAGAGTGGCGATCCTCAACTAAGGAAATCGCGTCATGAACGACACTGTCTTCTCGGGATAACAGTGAGAACACATCGGGGTTGTGACTTGACTTGGTCAGCACGGCTTGGCTTGCGTGAATGCCGCGGTTGCTCAGATCTGAGAGGAGGTCATACCCGTTGAACCTTCTGCCTTCTAGATCGACGTTGTTGACCTGAAGGACCTTCACCGAGCACCTTTGTTTTCTGTGCCTTTCATCCATCGGACGGCGACGATCGCTGCCCTTCGGAGAAGCATGGGAATAACCGCAAGCCCGAGGGTTCGCTCGTACAAAACCCTCTTCCGCTTCTCAGTAGAGACTTCGTCGCGGATTTCCATCACAAGGCCGAGGGCGTATTCGAGTGCCTTCTGCCCCTCGGGTGACGAGAAGTCGAAGTCATTTTCCGCTTGGGAGGGGAGAGTGATTTGAAGCATTGCCTCGCGTCTCCTGAGAGCGACACCTTGCGAATCGATGATGGTAGTATACGTTATCGGCGGCCTGGCCTCAGCGAATCCCGACGGTCGCTGGAGCGTTACTATCTTTATCAGGATTACCTTGTGGGGATTCATCATGATGAGCAATCCAGAAGTCCGTTCGGGGAATCCCCGGATTCTCGTACTTGCAAGCTGGTTTCCCTCGTGCGCAAGTCCGCGTGCGGGGATATTCGTTCAGCAGCAGGCAGCCGCGCTGGGGCGCTCTCTCGACGTCGCGGTGATGCACGTGCACGAGGGATCTGAGTCATCACACCCGATTATTACCTGCGAGAGTGGGGTCACTGTCGCCCGAGGGTTTCTGGGTCTGATCAGTAATCCCAATAGCAGGTTGGACCATCTTCGCACGCTTTTTCGTATCACGATCGGCTACCGCAGGGAGGTTCTGAAGACCTACGCCGCGCTCAGAAACGTGTGGGGAACTCCCGATATCGTGCATGTGCACGCATCGTTTCCTTCGGCAATCGGCGCACGGATACTCAAGCGCAAGTTCGGGATACCGTATGTGATCACCGAGCATCAGGCCGACTACCTTCCCGAGAGCCGTGGGTTCGACTCTGAAGGTGGGCGAATCCGACCGCTGCTCGTCCGAAGAGCAATCTCCGAGGCGGCGGCAGTGATTGCGGTGAGCGCTCACTTGGCCGATGCGCTCGCGTTAGCAGGTTACTGTGAAAGTCCGGAGGTCATTCCCAATATGGTCATGGAATTCGACCGAGAGCCGCATGAATCGGTAAGGCGGACGGACGATTGCCCAACCGCTATTCACGTCTCGCTGTTGAGATCGTATGAAAAGAATATTCCGATGCTGCTCGAATCACTCCGCATCGTATGCGACCGCGGACATGATTTGCGTTTCGTCTTCGTGGGCGATGGCCCCGACAGAGCTGACCTCGAGGCGCTGTCGCGATCGTTGGGTCTCGAGAAGAGAGTCGAGTTCCTGGGCGATAGGGATCCGCGCGAAATCGCAGATCTTTATCGGAACTCAGATTTCTCTGTCGTGAGCAGTCGTTACGAGACCTTTTGCTTAGCCGCGGCAGAATCCATATCCGTGGGATGTCCGGTTGTCTCAACCCGGTGCGGAGGTCCCGAGGAGTTCATCGACGAGCGGGTAGGAATGCTCGTCGACAACGACGACTCGGGGGCAATGGCGACTGCAATCATCGAGATGATGGGTTCATACTCGAAGTACGATCGTGCCAGGATGATCGAGATTGCGCGGGGCAAGTTCTCTGCGTCGGCCGTGACGTCACAACTACTCGACGTCTACCGCCGCGTCCTTAAATGTAACTGCAGAGTCGGGAGGGCAGATGTCTGAGTCGAGGAAATCGCCAGTACTCCTCTCGATTGTCATCCCTGCATACAACGCCGAGACCACGGTTGGTGCGGCTATCAAATCGGCTCTTGCTCAGAGGGGTGCTGAATTCGAGGTCATCTTAGTTGACGATGGTTCGACTGATTCGACTCTTCAAGTCGCTCAGCTCCTTGCCGCCGAGCACGACCGCCTGCGGGTGTATTCGCAGGAGAACGGCGGTACCGCCTCCGCGCTCAACTTCGGTTGCTCATTTGCTGGAGGCGAGTTCCTCGCCGCGCTTGGCGCCGATGATGAGCTGACTGCGGACTACCTGGAAGTCATGACGGGTTTCGTCAGGGAGCATCCCCAGTTCGACATTTACAGTCACGACGTGTGGGCTGTACGGCAAGGTGAGGCCAGAAGGCGTGTTTTAGGTTGGGACCAAACGCGTTCGGTCTCACTCGACGACCTTCTGGCGGAATGCGTCATCAACGGTGGCGGAACCTGGATCAGGCGAGCGCTCTTCGAGCGTCTTGCCGGGTATCGTACGGGAATGTACAACGAAGACTACGACCTCTGGCTCAGGGCGCTTGCCGAGGGAGGCCGGCACATCTATGTGCCCGAGAGTCTCTATCTGTATCATCTTTCATCGGGAGTTCAGAAGACCTCGGATCCTCTCCCGATGTATCGATCTGCCGTGAGAATGTTTGAGAATATTGTCGAGCATTACTCTCTTTCCCCTCACCAGCTCGAAACGGCGCTCGCCTCCATCAGGCGTTTTCAGACGTACATCTCCGAAGCCGGACTGCATGGAGGAAAGACTGTCGGGCAGATCATCGAAGACCGCGCTGCCGCCGAACGGTCAAATATTCGGCGGATACTGGGAAAAGTTCTTCCCCCGCGAAGCGCGGATGCCGTGATGACGTTCGCGGGGAAACACGGGTGGATCGTGCGACCTTTCAGAAAAATCATGTGGCGGAGGGCGGTCCGCCGTCAACGGGCCGACCGGAAGTAGGGACCTCAATGACGTTCTTCTCGATCATCGTGCCTGCCTACAACGCGCAAGATACCCTTGCGGAGACGCTGGATGCCGTGTTGGCTCAGACATATTCCAGTTGGGAGTGTGTCGTCGTAGACGATGGGTCGGTCGATGAAACGTGTGCTTTGGCAGAGGCGTATCGGGTGAGAGACGACCGTTTCCGCGTGATCTCTCAGGAGAACCGGGGGACAGGAGGCGCTTACAACACCGGCGTCTCCCACGCGAACGGCGACTGGGTCGCAATCTGTTCGGCCGACGACATCCTGCTCCCCGGTCTGTTGGAAACCATGAATACCGTGCTCGAGCAGAATCCCGGATACGGCATCCTTTCCTGCAACGGTTACTTTCTCCGCCCCGACGGGTCGACCCGTCTGGTCTATGGGGACGCCGCTTCGCGTCTTCAGCGCTCCTGGTCTCTCGAGGAGGTTTTCGAGCGATGTTTCTTCAGCGTCGGAGCCTGTTATCGTAGGGGGATATTCGAGGAAATCGGCGGCTACCTCGAGGACGCCTACGGGGAAGACTACGACTTCTGGCTTCGGGCGATGGCAGCCGGTGCGAGGCACCTCTATGTACCCGATGCCCTTTCGATCCATCGGATTTCGGCCACACAGAAATCCGCGAATCATATCAAGGCGTTCGAATCCGACATCCGCTCGATTTCGGGGGTATTGAACTCCTTCGAGCTTACTAGGAGTCAGCGAGGGGCCGCGAAGGCCGCCATACGCCAACGGAGACGTTTGATTTCCGAGGAGAGTGCCCCTCGGAGCCTCAGGAACCGGATCAGAAATCGCCTGTCACTGCTGAAGTCGAGGATGGGAGGCTGATGGCCCCGCATCTCCGCGTCCTCGTCATCCCCAGCTGGTATCCGAGCGCGAAGTCTCCCACGGCTGGAATCTTCATCTACCAACAGGTCCAAGCACTGGCCGCCGTCGGTTTCGACGTCGCAGTGCTGTATATCGATGCGAAGAACGACGTCTTGGAACCTCGGTTCGCCGTCGAGGATGGCGTCCCAACTGTCCGATGCGGTGTTTCGGCCGGGGGCCGTTTTTCCCGTCTGTCAGCGTACCCGCGGACCGGCGCGGTTGCCTACGATATTCTCCGAAGCCAATGGGGCGAGCCAGACATCATCCACGTTCAAGCCTTGTTCCCCGCAGCGATGATCGCGCGCACATTCAAGCGGCGCCACGGAATCCCCTACGTGGTGACAGAGCACTCTGAGGAATACCTCGCACAGAGCGAGCGGCGTCTTGCGAAGTACCCGATCGTCGTGAGGTCGATACTCCGTCCCCTCGCACTCGGCGCGTCGCGCACAATAGCCGTGAGCGGCTTTCTCGCCGATCGACTCAGCCAGCTTGGTCTTGCGGTCGAGCCGACGGTTATACCCAACGTGGTGCCCGTAAGCGAACCAGAGCCGTTTCCTGTGTCAGCGCCCCATCGAATCGCGCATGTGTCGGTGATGGGGCCTGCCAAGAACATCGAAGGGTTGCTGGCCGCGATCGACTCGCTTCGACGGCGTCGTGGCGATTTCGTCCTCACCATGGTGGGGGATGGCGAGCTCAGAGGCCATCTGGAGAGTGTCTCGCGCGACCTTGATCTGGAGGGATTCGTCGAGTTCGTCGGTCGCAAGCCGGTCGATGAGGTACGCGAAATCCTCGCATCCGCTTCCTTCACCGTCGTAAGCAGCACCCATGAGACGTTCTCCGTCTCGGCTGCCGAGTCGCTCATGTGTGGGAGGCCGGTTCTCTCGACCCGCTGCGGCGGGCCGGAGAGTTTCATCATTCCGCAGGTGGGGCGTCTGATCGAGGTTGGAAGTGTGCCCGTCCTCGTCGAGGGTCTCGACTGGATGCTCGACCACTTCTCCGAATTCTCTCCCCAAGACTTGCACGAGTACGCGATGCAGAGATTTGCGCCCGACGTGGTCGCGCGCAAGATTCTCGACGTGTATGAGGAGGTGCTTGATGTCTAAGACCCCGCGATTCTCCGTGCTGATCCCGGCGTACAACGCCGAAGACACGCTGGCCGAGACCGTCGAATCCGTGCGCGCGCAAACGTTTTCCGACTGGGAGATCGTCCTCGTGGACGATGGTTCGACCGACTCCACGCGCGCGATCGCTGAGGCGTTCGCATCCTCGGATCCCCGCATCCACGTTATCTCCCAGGAGAACCGGGGCTCGGGGGGCGCCTACAACACTGCGGTGCATAACGCGCGAGCCGACCTCATGGTCATTCTGTCAGCGGATGATCTGCTGCTCCCCGCGCACTTGGCCGAGTTCGACGTCTTCATTGCAGCCAATCCCGGCGCGGCGGTGTTCACCTGCGACGGCTATTACCTCTACCCTGACGGTCGCCGGGAACGTGTGAACCCAAGCGTAGCCTGGACCGATGCGACCACCTGCTCGCTCACCGACCTGCTTTCCGCGTGCTTCTTCGGCGTCGGTGCGGTGTTTCACCGCGAGGTCTTCACGACGGTCGGCGGGTTCCGCGAGGACATGTACGCTGAGGACTACCTATTCTGGCTGCTCGCCTCTGCGCATGGGTTGATGCATCGCTATCTCGACAAGCCTCTCGCCGTCCACCGCCGGTCAGACGAGCAGAAGTCGGGTGCGGCCCTGAGTATGCGGGAGACGGATCTGGACGCGATCGAGGCGGTCGCGTCGACAGGACTGCTTACCCCCGCGGAGTCCGAGGCGGCCGCCCGCACCATCAAGAGGCTCAAGCGCAACATACTCGCGCGCCGGACGCTCGGCGTGCTTGTGGGACCGGATCGCACCGAGAGGCTCATCGCGCGAACACGCCCCGACCGAAGCCGCACCGAGGAGGACTAGCCCGTGTCCGATTCCATCTCCGTCGCGTTCATCAACAACTTCGCCGGACCCTCGCTCGGCGGGGGAGAGGTGCA
>CAZMJV010000027.1:0-2041 GCA_964566905.1 uncultured Coriobacteriia bacterium
GTCGCGCTCGCACTCGCGTTCTCCTCCACCATCATCGTCATCAAGATGCTCTCCGACCGTCGTGAGCTCGAGTCGCTGCACGGCCGCATCGCCGTCGGCGTGCTCATCGTCCAGGACGTCGCGGTAGTCTTGGCCATGATCGTGGTGACGTCGCTGGGGGCGTCGGGTGGCGGGAGCGGGAACGTGGCCCTCGAACTCGCGAAGACGCTCGGCATAGGCATCGCCTTCGTCGCGGCGGTGTTGGTCGTCTCCAACCTGGCGTTCCCGCGACTGCTTTCGGGGATCGCGCGTTCGGGCGAGCTGCTCGTCCTGTTCGCCGTCGCTTGGGCGGTTGCGCTCGCAGGCGCCGGCGAGATCCTCGGATTCGGCAAGGAGGTCGGCGCGTTCGTCGCAGGCGTGTCGCTCGCCTCGACCCGATTCCGCGAGGGCATCTCCATGCGCCTCACGTCTCTTCGCGACTTCCTGCTCATCTTCTTCTTCATCGACCTCGGCATGAAGCTCGACCTTCATGCGGCGATCGCGCAGTTCCCCGCCGCGCTCGTGCTCTCGGCGCTCGTGACGATCGGTACCCCGATCCTCGTGACTGCGATCATGGGACGCCTGGGCTACCGCAGAATGACCGGTTTCTTCACCGGCATGGCGCTCGCGCAGATATCCGAGTTCTCGCTCATCCTCACCTCGCTGGGCGTCTCCTACGGTCATATCGACAAGGAGGTTCTCGGTCTCGTCACGATGGTCGCGCTCCTCACGATCGCGTCCTCGACCTATCTCATGCGATTCGCGGGACCGCTCTACAACATCTTCGCCAAGCCGCTGAAGGTCTTCCAGGTCGCGGGCATGAGCCCGCGAGAGGACTCGGACGAAGAGGGTCGCATTCCCTCGGAAGTCATCGTCTTCGGAATCGGCCGCTATGGAGGACGAATCGCGAGGGGGCTGGTCGAGTCCGGCCTTCACGTGCTGGGAGTCGACTTCGACCCGCGTGTCGTAAAGCGCCGTCCCCCCACCGAGTTCTTCCACGCGACCTACGGCGACGTCGAGAACCCCGATCTTCCGCAGCACCTTCCGCTCGCGAGCGCCCGATGGGCGGTCTCGAGCATCCCCGAGCTGGAGACAAACCGCGAGCTGCTCCGTTCGCTGCGCAAGGCCGGGTATGAAGGCATGTTCGCCGCCGCCGCGCACAACGAGGACGACGCGAAGCAGCTCCGTCTCCTCGGAGCCGATCTGGTGCTCATGCCGTTCGTGGACGCCGCCGACGAGGCCGTCGACCTGATCACCGGGCGCGACGACGAGCGTCTCGCACACGAGTCCGATCAGTTCTACCTGGAGTTCTGATGCTCGACGACGCTCTGAGGTACCTCGCCTGCCCTGTCTGCGGCCATTCGCTGCGACATCTGCCGGACAACGCCGGATCCCTCGCCTGTGAGACCGGCCATTCGTTCGACGTCGCGCGCCAAGGGTATGTGAGCCTCCTCGCAGGATCGGCGCACACGGACACGGCCGACACCGCGAAGATGGTCGACGCACGCGATCGCTTCCTCTCGGCCGGGCACTTCCGGCCAGTCTCGGACGCGGTCGTCGAGACAGTTCTCGCAAACGTCCCAGCTTCAAGAGTGGAAGGCCGGCTCGTCGTCGAGGTCGGAGCCGGCACGGGGCATTACCTCTCCCGCGTGCTCGATGCCCTGCCCGAGACGGTCGGCATCGCCCTCGACGTCTCCAAGCACGCGCTGAAGCGCGCCGCTCGCCTCGACCGGATCGCCGCCATTGCGGCCGACGTCTGGCGCCCGCTGCCTCTGGCGGACGGGTGCGCCGACGTGTTGCTCGACATCTTCGCCCCGCGCAACCCCGCCGAGTTCGCTCGCATACTCGCACCAGGCGGAGTGCTGGTGACGGTCACCCCCGCGCCCGAACATCTCTCGGAGCTGCGCACGATCTTCAACCTCATGGATGTCGAGGCCGACAAGTTGGGAGCGCTTCGCGAGCGGCTCGCTCCCGAGTTCCAATTGGAATCCACTCGTCAGGTCCGCGCGCAGATGAGCCTCTC
>CAZMJV010000027.1:2141-10398 GCA_964566905.1 uncultured Coriobacteriia bacterium
TGCGCGCTCAACGAGGCGGCCGAGAAGCTCTCCCAGGGAGACGAACTGGCCCCCTTCATCGTCGTCGTCCAAGGCGAGGACATGTACTTCGAGAGCTTCCCCGGCGAGAACATCAAGGAGTGCTTCGCCAACGCGCGCGCCGAGCTGGCGAAGGCCCGCAACGACATGGACTGCTACGCGCTCTGTTACGACGGATACGTCGAGACGGACGAGGGCCAGGTCGACGCGGTGATCGCCGAGTGTGCCGAGAAGGGCGAGCCCAAGGGTCACGCGCTCTGTCTGATGTACGAGTTCGAGGGCGATGAAATCGTGGTGGCCGAGGGCCCCGCATACATCGACACGTGCCCCAGCATCTTCGCGTAGATCGATGTCGATCGACCTTGAGACATACGAATGGACTCCCGCCCAGGAGCCGTGTTGAGGACCTCGCACCCTGCCGTCGAGCAGGGTTGAGAAACCGAGCTTCGATCAGCACTTCGTGGTCGGAAGGCACCTCTCAGCAGTAGGAGAGGTGCCCTTGGTGCGCGCCGAACTCTCACGACGCGACACGCTCGGCGGATACAAGGTCCGAGCGGGGATCGGGCGCTACAGCTACACGGTCGACCCCGGTCTCTACGCGATCGGCCACCCGACCGAAGAGTCCGATGTCTTGGTGACGGCCAACTACAAGCTCTCCTTCGACGCGCTTCGTCGCGAACTCGCGGGAATCGACGCGTGGATCCTGGTCCTGGACACGCGCGGCATCAACGTCTGGTGCGCGGCGGGCAAGGGGACTTTCGGAACGGACGAGCTCGTCGCACGCGTCGCGTCGTCCGAGCTCGCGCGGGTCGTCTCCCACAAGCGTCTGATCCTGCCTCAGCTCGGTGCCGTCGGCGTCGCAGGTCACGTGGTCGCGAAACGGTCCGGATTCCATGTCGTCTGGGGACCCGTGCGCGCCGCGGACCTCCCGGCGTTCCTCAGCGCGGGCAGGAAGGCCGACGCCGAGATGCGCAGGGTGCGCTTCCCGCTAAAAGACAGGCTCGTCCTCGCTCCGGTCGAGCTGCTCGCCGGACTCAGGCTCACTCTGCTCGTGATGGCCGCGCTCGTCGTCTTGGGCGGCGTGGGTCCCGGAGGTTTCTCGATCGCGTCGCTCGCCGAGAGGTGGCCGCTCGCGGTCGTCTCCGCACTGCTCGCGCTTCTCTCCGGCGCGCTGTTCACTCCCGCAGCGCTTCCTCGACTCGAATGGCGCATGTTCTCGGCGAAGGGTGCCGAGATCGGCGTACTTGTCGGACTCCTCGTCATGACGTCGCTCAGCTTCGGGACCGGCTCGCCTGTATCGCGCGGCGACCTTGCGTCGGCAGTGGTCCTCATCATCGCAGGCAGCTCGTTCTTCGCGATGAACTACACAGGCACCTCCACCTACACATCGGTCCACGGCGCGAAGAGCGAGATCGCCGCCTCCATCTGGTGGCAGGTGGGCGGCCTGGTTCTCGCCCTGCTCCTGCGAATCGTCGGGGGGTGGTACTGATGTCGATGCGTTATCTCGAGAAGCTCGTGACGCTCGAGCTCGATGCCGAGAAATGCACCGGATGCGGCCGATGCACCCAGGTGTGTCCGCATGCGGTGTTCGAGCTGGTGGACGGGGTTGCGACCCTTCGCGACCGCGGAGCCTGCATGGAGTGCGGGGCGTGCCAGCGCAACTGCGCCTTCGGCGCGATCACGGTGGACAGCGGAGTCGGGTGCGCGGCAGCGCTGCTCGATGCGATGTTCCGCCGCAAGCAGGATGCGACATGCGGCCCGACCGGCGGCTGTTGCTGACGAGAGGAATACCCACGATGGACATCATGTCGCGGCTTCGCGAGAAGGCCCGCTCCAACCCCCGCACCGTCGTGTTCCCCGAGGGGAACGAGCCTACCATCGTCGCGGCCGCCCGTCGGATACTCGACGAGGGGTATGCCCGCCCGATTCTCCTCGGATCCGCGGATGCCGTCGCTCTCGCAGCGCGAAGCGCCGGAGTTTCTCTCGACGGGATAGAGCTGCGCAATGCTGAGGGCGCGCTGCTCGCGGAATACGTCGCCGCATATGCGGAGGAGACCGGATTCCCGGAGGCCGTCGCCGAGTCCTTCCTCGTGCAGCCGCTGTTCTTCGCAGCGATGATGGTGCGTCGCGGAGCGGCAGACGCGATGGTCGCAGGCCTCGCGCATGCGACCGAGGACGTCATCATGGCGAGCGAGATGCTCATCGGCACAGCCGAGGGCGTCGACACCCCTTCGAGCTTCTTCCTCATGGATATCCCCGCATGGGAGGGAAGCGAGGGTCCGCTGCTCATGTTCGCCGACTGCGCCGTCAACCCCAATCCCGATGCGGAGCAGCTCGCGGACATCGCCCTCTCGACTGCGCACAGCGCGGCCACGATGTTCGGCTGGACCCCCCGCGTCGCGATGCTCTCCTTCTCTTCGAAGGGCAGCGCAGACCACGCGGACGTCGACAAAGTTAAGGCCGCTCTCTCGATCGCCCAGCAACGCGAACCCGGCCTCGCTATCGACGGCGAGTTCCAGGCGGATACCGCGATCGTCGAGTCGGTCGCGTCCAAGAAGCTTGCGGATGTCGGCGAAGTCGCCGGACGGGCCAATGTGCTCGTGTTCCCCGACCTCGATGCGGGGAACATCGCCTACAAACTCGTGCAGAGACTGACCGGCGGGGCCGCCTACGGCCCGGTGCTGCAGGGATTCGCCAAGCCGGTGTCCGACCTCTCCCGCGGGGCCACGGTCGACGACGTCGTCGGCGCGACGATCATGGCGGTTGCCGGCGTTGAGTGAGTCCGGATTTTTTCTGGCAAATGCGTCGGAAGTTCATGCGGTGTTCACACGCGTCGACGAGGATGTTCTCACAGAGATACACGTCCTACGGAAGGAGTGATATGAACAAGGTCAAAGTCATCTCGATGCTTGTCGCAGCCCTCGCTCTCGGTCTGATGCTCGGAACGGCGGCGAGCGCCCTCGCCGAGGACACCGTCGTCGCGCCCCCCGCGGCTGCGGCGGCCTGCCCGCAGGGCGGGGTTTGCACCGGCACCGGCAACGCGAGCGGTGTGTGCCCCAACCCTGAGGCCGGCGCGAATTGCGACGGCACCCAGCAGCGTCTGCGCGACGGATCCGGTGCTGGCCAAGGTCGCGGCGCCGGCAATGGCTGCGGAATGGGCAACGGAGCCTGCGCAGCAGTCGTCACCCAGTAGTGAACCGTTCTCCAAGCTCTGCGCAGGGGTGGGCCTTATGGTCCGCCCCTGCTGTTCTATGATGGCGTCGGGAGTTCTCACCCGCGATTCGAGGAGAGTTGCATGAGCACCGTTCTCGTGGTCGATGACAACAAGAAGATCGTCTCCGTCCTCGCGGACTATCTCGAGGCGGCCGGTTTCTCGACGCTGACGGCGTTCGACGGCGCCTCGGCGCTGGACGTTCTTGCGAACACGCCACCCGACCTCGCGCTCCTCGACGTCATGCTCCCCGCGGTCGACGGTCTCGAGCTCACGCGTAGGTTCGTCGCGCGCGACATCCCGGTGATCCTCGTGACGGCGCGAGTCGAGGAAGGCGATCGCCTCATCGGACTCGAGCTCGGCGCGGACGACTACATCGTCAAGCCGTTCTCCCCCCGTGAGGTCGTCGCGCGTGTGAGGGCGGTCCTCCGTCGGGCCGCTCGAGCAGATTCGGTTGAGGCGCCGATATCCGTGGGAGATCTCGTGGTGGATCCCAATACCCGAAACGTCGTCGACGGCGAGCGCTCGGTGGTCCTCACCCGGACCGAATTCGACATCCTCGCCGCGATGGCGGCGTCACCGGGTCGCGTGTTCACCCGGGCGCAACTCCTGGGGGTCTGCGGCTCCGAATACTTCGAGGGATACGAGCGCACGGTGGACGCGCACATCAAGAACATCCGAAAGAAGCTCTGCCCCGAGAAGGACGCGGGGTGCTACATCCGCACGGTAATCGGTGTCGGATACAAGGTGGAGCCTCGATGAGAAGACTCTCGCTCTTCACCCAGCTGTTCCTCGCGATATCCCTGTCCTCCCTGGTGGCGATCGTCGCTTCGGGGATTGCGGCACGCTCGGCGTTGACCAGCGCGTTCGACGAATATCTGGTCATGGGCAGAGGGATGGGCATGGGCCAGGGGCAAGGGGCGGCGATGCATCTCGGAGCAGCAGAGCAGGTATTCCTCGTGCAGCTCAACACCATCTTCATCGTCGCGACGCTTGGCGCCGTGGTGCTCGCAGTCGTGATCGCGTACGTCGTCGCCCGCAATCTCTCGCGCCCCGTGGACGCTATCGAGTCCGCCGCCCTCGCGCTGGCGGCGGGGGAGACGGGCGTCCGGGTGACGCCTGCGGGTCCGCAGGAATTCGTGAGCCTCGGAGAATCGTTCAACCACATGGCGGATTCGGTTCAGCGATCGGATCAGCTTCGAGCCCGCATGATCTCGGACGTGGCACATGAGCTGAGAAACCCGTTGGCCTCGCTCAGGATCCAGCTCGAAGGCGTGGTCGACGGCATCATCCAGCCCGACCAGAAGACCGTCGCCTCGCTTCTGGAGGACACGGTCATGCTCGGTGCACTCGTGGACGACCTGCGTTCGCTCTCCCGTGCCGAAGAGGGTGCTCTCTCGTTCGAGATGGTCGAGCTCGATCTGCGCGACGTCGTCGACCGCGAACTCGACCGCGCGTCCGCTCTCGCTGCGGAGGGGGTCGTCGTGGAGGCTGATCTCCCAACCGAGAGTGTCATGGTCGGAGGAGACGCGGTACGCCTGCAGGAGATCATGCGGAACCTTCTCGCGAACGCCGTCAGGCATACGCGACATGGATCTGTGAAAGTGAGAATGAGCAGGGACGACGGCTTGGTACGTGTCGCGGTCGAGGACACCGGCGAGGGCATCTCCGAGAAGGACCTGCCGCTCATCTTCGAGCGGTTCTACCGCTCGGACGAGTCCAGAGCGACCGACACGGGCGGCAGCGGCATCGGGCTCGCGATCGTGAAGAGCCTCGTCGAGAGCCATGGAGGCTCCGTTTTCGCCGAGCATACCCCCGGTGGCGGTGCGACGGTCGGCTTCACGCTTCCCATGCTCGGAGAGTAAGGGCTGCCGACAGGCGTCTGGGTCGCGTAGTACAATCGCCCAGACATTTCATCGGGTCATTGTGAGTCAGGGGAAGCGTTGGACATCCTCGTCATCAACTGCGGCAGCTCGTCGATCAAATACCAGCTCTTCGACACCGTCGCCGACACCGTCCTTGCACGAGGAGGGGTCGAGCGCATCGGGTCTGAGGGTGCGTTCATCTCCCATCGAGCAGGGGAGTCCGAGTATCGGCACGCCATCTCGATACCCACGCACCATGAGGCCTTCGAGCTCATCATGGAGGCGCTCGTCGATCCCCAGCACGGTGCTGTCTCCGACGTTTCCTCCATACGTGCCGTCGGGCATCGGATCGTTCACGGAGGCGACAAGCTCGTCGACTCGTGCCTGGTCACCCCCGAGGTCGTCGAGGAGTTGCAGCGCTGCATCCCCATCGCGCCGCTCCACACGCCGGCCCATCTCATCGGAATCCGCGAGTCGCTCTCGGCGCTCCCCGGGATACCCAACGTGCTCGTGTTCGATACTGCGTTCCATACGACAATGCCGCCCAAGGCGGCGTTCTACCCGCTTCCCAGCGAGTACGCCGAGGTGCACAAGGTGCGCAAGTACGGCTTTCACGGGAGCTCGTATCGCTTCGTGAGCAAACGCACCGCGGAGGTCCTCGGACGCCCGCTCGACGAGCTGAAGATGGTCGTCTGCCACCTTGGGAACGGCGCTTCGATGGCTGCGATCGACAGCGGCGTGTGCGTCGACACCTCGATGGGGCTCACCCCGCTCGAGGGACTCATGATGGGCACGCGTTGCGGGGACATCGATCCGGCGGTTGTGCTCTTCCTTCAGCGTCAGATGGGCTTCTCTCCCGACCGCGTCGACACCCTCCTCAACAAGGAGAGCGGTCTTCTCGGAGTGAGCGGATACAGCCAGGACTTGCGCGACGTGGTCGCTCGCGCCCAGGAGGGCGACGAGGCATGCCAGCTCGCCGTCGAGATGTTCGCCTATCGGGTCAAAAAATACGTGGGCGCGTATGCCGCGGCCATGGACGGAATCGATGTCCTCGTGTTCACCGCGGGCATCGGCGAGAACGCCCCGGTCACCCGTCGGCTCGTGTGCGGGGGGCTCTCTTTCCTCGGAATCGAACTCGATGAGGAGCTCAACGTCTCCGGGCCTCGCGAGCGGGTCATCTCCACGCCGCGGTCGCGTGTGTCCGTGCTCATCGTGCCTACTGACGAGGAGCGTGTCATCGTCGAGGACACACTGCGGATTGCGCGGGAGACTGCCGAGGTCGCCTGACAGCGGTCGCACGAACAGGTACTCTGAAACGCGACAGGAATGCGCCGGTGGCGCTCGTGGAATGCATGAGGAAAGGGAACGCACATGGCCGATTCGACCGTCGCAGACAAGGTCATCGCACTGGTCGCCCAGGTGACCAAGACAGACGCGGCATCCATCACGCGTGAGAGCACGTTCGGCGTCGATATCGCCGCGAAGTCGATTCACATCCTGCAGCTCGTGGCGCTGTTGTCCAACGCCTTCGGAGTGCAGGTAACGATGGTCGAGGCCCGTAAGAACTCCACGGTCGGCGACGTCATCGACATGATCGAGGCCAAGCTCGCCTAAAAATTTATCACAGGCGGCCGGCCTCGTGCCGGCCGTTTCGTGTCTCGGGGGGACCATGGTTCTCGGAATAGGCATCGATATCTGCTCAGTGGAGCGCATCCGCTCGATCGTCGAGCAGGACGGCCCCGTGTTCCTCGAATCCGTGTTCACGCCCTCAGAACTGGCTCGTTACTCCGCACACGCGTTGCCCTTCGACCATCTCGCGGGTGTGTTCGCTGCCAAAGAGGCCGTGTTCAAATGCTTCTCGATCGGGTGGGAGAGTGGCGTGTCGCTTCGCGAGGTCGAGATTGTGCGCGACCCCTCGGACGCACCCGTCGCGGTGCTCGCGGGACGCTTCGCCGAGCTCATGGAGGAGAGGTCCGCATCGTCGCTGTTCCTCACGATCTCGCATGACGCCGGGGTTGCCGTCGCCGTCGCTCTGCTCGAGCGCTGAGCCGGGTAGGTCCCCGGGTATCATGTTCGTGCAGGCAATAAAGACCGAGGAGCCCTCCCCCAGATGAAGCGAGCCAAGTTCGACATATCGAACCCCCGGCTCTTGGCCAGATGGTCTTGGCGCGCCTGCAACCGTTTGAGCTGGTACGACGGCGACCTCGAGATCGCGCTGGGCGCGGGCCTCGCGATGCCGGCGTTGCTTCTGTGGAGTCTTTTCGCAACACTCTCCGACAAGATGTTGGTCGATTCCAGCATGGTCGCCGGGTCCCTGCTGATGATCGCGCCCTCCGTGGTCATCGTCGCCCTCATGGTGCTCAGACTGCGCACGATCGTCCCGTCGGGGCTCTGGTTCTTCGCCGGCTTCCCGAGTCGTGTCTCCTTGAGGTATGTCGCACCGACGGCGTCGCTCTTCGTCGGCCTCGGCGTTTTCGGAGTCGCCACGGGCTCCTCCTCAGGTGTCTCCATCGCGGCGGGGTCGCTTGTGGCCTTGGTATTTACCGCTCTCTGGTGGTACACGGGCGCCCCGCGGTTCTTCGTCCTGGCTGCGTCGGCGCAAGCGGGACTTGCCGTCATCGGTGCGAGAGCGGGCAACGCGACGCTGCTCCAATCGATCTCGTTTCTGGCAGTCCTTCTGTGCCTTTCGGGCATCTTCGCCCTCGTCACCGTACTGAAGCCCGCGACGCGCGGGCCGCAACTTGCCGATGTCGTGCGGCTCCTCGAGTCAGACTCGCCTGAGAGCAGGTTCCTCGCGCTCACCTATGTCCAGAACAGGCTCGACCCCCGGCTCGTCGGCACCCTGACGCGGGCCACCCGGGACAGCGATCCGTTCCTCGCCGAACTCGCGCAGCGCGCGTTGCTTCGGATATGGGGCCCCGGCGTCGATGTCCGCCTCGAGTGGTTCCTGAAGGAGATCGGCGTCGACCCGCAGCAGGCGTTCGCACCCGGTCCCGTGCGCGTCGATGAGATCCTCGAGATACACGACCGTTTGCTCGAGGAGACGTTCTCCTACCAGCGGACCGTCGAGCAGTCGATGCGAAACGCCCTCCTCAGCGACCCCGCTTTGCTCGAGATACTGGTGAGGCTCGCCGCGCAGGACGGCCCGGGCACGTTCGACGGC
>CAZMJV010000027.1:10498-12263 GCA_964566905.1 uncultured Coriobacteriia bacterium
TCCGAACTCACGTACCACCCGAGCGCGGTGACCCGATCGCTCGCACTGCACGCGGCGATGCAGCTGGCCGAGCCGGTCACGACACGGGCGCACGAGCTCTATCGGGACACCTCCGCGCTTGTTCGTTCGCAGGCTCTCCTCCTTCTCGCGGACGCACACAGCGCGGCGGCTCCCGGATACGCGGTCCAGTCGCTGCGCGATCCGCGCGCATGCGTGCGGCATGCTGCGGTCAAGGCGGTCTTCATGCTTCGCGTCACCTCGGCGCTGCCTGCCCTCATCGCGCTCCAGGCGGATCCGTGTCCCATCGTGGTGAAGGCCTCGAGTGACGTGATTCAAGCGGTCCAAGGATGGATCGCGGACGATATCGAAAAGGAGCGGGTGGCATATGGGAGAGGCAACATCTATGGACCCTGAGACGAACCGGGCGCGCTATATCGCTTCGGCACTGGAGCAGGGCGCAGCCCACGCCGTAGCGTTCACGCCCGATGACATCGTCTTCGACCCGAGGACGTTGCTCAAGTGCATGTTCGGCTGTTCGGACTGGGGTCTGGGACCGACCTGCCCCTCGCGTCCGGGGGCGCTCAAGCCCTCCGAATACGAGGACATGCTCCGCCGGTACTCCTGGGGCATCATCATTCACTCACCGAGCAAGAAGATAGCGCAGGAGGTGTCGTACGCCTTGGAGAAGCAGGCGTTCCGCGACGGCTACCACCTGGCGTTCTCGATGAGCGACTGCGCATGCTGCGCCAACGGGTGCGTCGCCGTCGAGAAGCGCACCGGCGTCTGCGTCAATCCGAAGAAAGCGCGGCCGGCGTTCCACTCGGTGGGCATCGACGTGTTCCGCACGGTGCACGGATTCGGTCTGCCTCTCGAGACGCTCCCCGTCGACGACGACCCCGATCAGAACTGGTACTCGGCGGTCTGGATCGACTGACTCCCGTACGCTACTGGAGCGAGTGCAGCCCCACGTGGTTGCCCTCGGTGTCCTTGATGATCGCGACGCGACCGAACACGTCACCGGCCTCATCCGGCGGCGTGATGAGCTCTCCGCCGGCGCTGACGAGGCGGTCGAGCGCGCTTTGCAGGTCGTGCTGGACGGTCAGGTAGACGACCGTGCCGCTGTCGCAGGGCTTGCGACCTTTCCTCTTGGAGATCGCTCCGCCTACGCCGTCAGGTCCCACGGGGAACGAGGCGATGTCCTCGTCGTCGTTGGGGCTGTAGGTGAGTTTGGTGTCGAGAACGACCTCGTAGAACGCCTTCGCCCGTTCGAGGTCCGTCGCCGGAATCTCGAACCATGCGATTGCATCTCTCAGGGGTTCTGTCTTCATCGCTCCTCCTTGAATGGGATGGATACGCACTACTCGGTGTATGCCCGTCAGAGGGCAGTGTCAACAAGGATTTGAGAAGATTCTCCATCTGGATGCTACGATTGGCCGCGCAACTGCTTGGCCGAGAAGGAACGAGGGCCGTCCATGCGTCGAACGCTCGCGATGATCTTCCTGGCCGCCGCGCTCGTCGCGGGTTCGGGAGGATGCGCGGCTAAGCCCTCGGCGACGAAGGCCCAAGGTGCGGGAGAAGACGCGCCGCTCACACTCCTCTCGTATACAGAGATCGACACCCCCGCGTTCTCGCCGGACTCCTATCGGGAGTTCGAGATCCCGTCAGGTTCGTGGGCGGTCGGAGGGGCGGGCGAGGTCGTCGGTGTCGTCAGCGCGCCTGCGGAAAATGGGGGAGCGGTCGGCATCGGGCTCCTCGACGGTGCCAC
>CAZMJV010000027.1:12363-20399 GCA_964566905.1 uncultured Coriobacteriia bacterium
TCGATGCCTCTTCCGCCTCGGCGTCCGGGTCGATCGTCTACGCGCGCCCGGCGGGCTGGTTCGACTCCGTATCGTGCTCGAACGGCCGGGTCGCCTTGGCCGCCCGTATTCCCGGAACCGACTCGGTCATCGGCAACAAACTCATCGTCTTGGACGGCGTCGACTTCCGCGAACTCGGTACCCTGCCGCTGGAGAAGGACGCATCCATCACCGACCTCGTATACAGCGAGGGAGTGTTCGCGTGGGTGGGGGAGTACGAGGCGGCATCAGGTCCGATTCCCGTCGAGGTGGTCGGGACCCCGAAGGACCGCGAGGCGATCCTCGCGAAGACCTCGGGCACGGTGGCTATCGTCGGCACTTCGGTCTACGCATCGGACGGGAACGACGTCTGGTGCTACCTGACGGAGACGAAGCAGCGGTATCGGATGCCCCGGATGTTCGCCGACCCGCTCGCCGTCGAGGACGTAGCGACATCGGGCTGGGCGCCCGATCGGCTCGTGGTGCACGGAGTCGAGGCGGCGGGCCAGAGCAACCCGGAATCCCCGGTTCGCGTGCGCATCTACTCCTTCTAGGCGCGCCTCGACAGAAAAAGCACATCCGAAAAGGCCTGTTCGTGCTCGTATAGGGCCGCCGCGGACTTGAAAAAATACTTTGATTATCATATCTTTAGTCAATCAAACAATATGACTATCAAAGGTGTTATATGAATGGAATGTCGATCGCGGGGACGGGAAGCGCGCTCCCTCCCTATCGTCTCACCAATGCTGAGCTCTCAGAGATGGTGGACACCAGCGACGAATGGATCTCCTCGCGCACAGGAATCTCCCAGCGCGGGATTCTCAAGGGAGACGAGAGCGTGCTCGACCTCGCCGAGACCGCGGCGCGCCGAGCGCTCGATGACGCGGGACTCACGGCCGACGACATCGCCGCCATCATCGTGGCGACCGTCACGGCCCCTCGATCCTGCCCCTCGCTCGCCTGTGACTTGCAGGCGCGACTCGGCGCGACATGCTACTCGTTCGATATCTCTGCGGCGTGCTCCGGGTTCCTCTATGGGCTCCAAGTAGCGAAGGGGCTTATCGCCGTAGACCCGAGGCCGATTCTGGTCGTGGGCGCGGAGCATCTCTCGAAGATCGTCGACTGGACAGACCGCAACACGTGCGTGCTCTTCGGCGACGGTGCCGGTGCGGTCGTAGTCGCCCCGGGGCCCTCGGAGGTTCACATCGAGTGCCGCTCGATTCCGGACACCGCAGGCTCTCTGCTGATCGGAGGGGAGAGCCCCTTCATCCGCATGGACGGCAGGGCTGTCTACCGTTTCGCGGTCAAGGAGCTCGCGGACGTGCTCCGGTCGGTCTGCGAGACGGCCGGCGTAGCCCCCACGGACCTCGCCCATGTGGTCGCGCATCAGGCGAACATCCGCATCATCGAAGCCGCTGCGGACCGTCTCGACACCTCGCTCGAACGATTCTTCGTGAACATCTCGACGGTGGGCAACACCTCAGCGGCAAGCGTGCCGATCGCGCTTGACGACCTCAACCGCTCGGGCGCGCTTGTCAGAGGGCAGAAGATCGGGCTCGTGGCGTTCGGCGGTGGCCTCACCTCCGCGGCCGCCGTCCTCGACTGGTAGGACGACCTCGCGCCGAGTGCGCGTGATCGATATGAGAAACGTATTCACAATGCACGGGAAAGGGTAGACATGACCTTCGATCGCATCCAGGGAATCCTCGTAGACAAGCTCGGTTTGGATGCCGAGACCATCGCCCCCGAGTCGACCTTCGAGTCGCTCAAGATCGACTCGCTCGACATGGTCGAGCTCATCTGCACGATCGAGGACGAGTTCTCCGTCGACTTCGGCGAGAACATGGACCTCAAGACCATCTCTGAACTCGTCGTGTATGTCGACGGTCTGACGGCGGAGTAGTCCTGTGAAAACGAGAGTCACTTCCCTTCTCGGAATCGAATACCCGGTAATCCAAGGGGCCATGGCATGGGTCGCCGAGGCGCATCTCGCGGCCTCGGTGAGCAACGCCGGCGGCCTCGGCATCATCGCCGCAGGTGCGGCTCCCACCGAGTGGGTCGAGGAGCAGATCGATTTGATCAGGACGCTCACCGACAAGCCCTTCGGCGTGAACATCATGCTCATGAACCCCAACGCCGGTGAGATTGCCGAGCTCCTCGCCACCAAGCGCGTCCCCGTGATCACCACGGGTGCAGGCAGCCCCGGGAAGTACATGGACGCATGGAAGGCGGCCGGCTGCATCATCATGCCCGTGATCGCCTCGACGGCGCACGCCAAGCGCATGGAGCGTGCCGGCGCGGACGCCCTCATCGCAGAGGGTTCCGAAGCGGGCGGGCACATCGGCGAGATGTCGACGATGGCCCTCATGCCGCAGGTGGTCGACGTGGTGGAGATCCCGGTCATCGCCGCAGGTGGCATCGCCGACGGCCGCGGGATGGCCGCCGCGTTCATGCTGGGCGCCGAAGGCGTTCAGATGGGCACGCGCTTCCTCGTTTCCGAGGAGTGCCGCGCCGCAGACGCATACAAGGACAAGGTGCTCACTGCCAAGGACGTCGACACGATCGTCACCGGCCGTTCGACCGGGCATCCGGTCCGCGGTCTGAAGAACCCCTTCGCCCGCTCGGTCCGCCAGCGCGAGGACGAGGGCATCGGGACCGAGGAGTTCGAGAAGCTCGCCGCCGGCTCTCTGCGTCGTGCGGTGTTCGGCGATGTCGAGACCGGTTCGCTCATGGCCGGCCAGTGCGCCGGTCTGGTCGACCGTCGCCAGACGAGCGCCCAGATCATCCAAGAGGTCGTCGCCGAGGCGTCGCGTCTGTTCGCGATGACCGAGGAGCAGATCATCGAAACGAACGCCACGAGAAACGCCAGGAGCAGGATTGATGGGTAAGGTCGCTTTTCTTTTCGCCGGACAGGGTTCGCAGCGCGTCGGCATGGGGGTCGACCTCATGGGTGCCTCCGTCGCCGCGCGCGAGACGCTCGCCTTCGCCGACGCGGCGACGGGCGGGTTGCTCACGGACGTCGCGTTCGCAGGGCCTCAGGGGGCCCTCGACGACACGCGCGCGGCACAGCCCGCTCTCTTCGCAGTCGATGTCGCCGCAGCTGAGGCGCTCATCGCGCTGGGAGTCCGTCCCGAAGGGGTAGCTGGCTTCTCGCTGGGCGAGTATGCGGCGCACGTCGTGGCCGGAACCGTCTCGCTTGAGGACGCGATCGCCCTCGTCAAAGCGCGCGCCGGGTTCATGGCAGACGCCGCAGAGGCCCACCCCGGCAAGATGGCCGTGCTCCTGCGCGGCACCGAGGAGGATGCTCGCGCGGTCTGCTCCGAGGCTTTTTCGTTCGGAGTCGTCGAGGCCGTCAACTTCAACAGCCCCGGTCAGGTGGTCGTCTCGGGTGAGTCGGCTGCGGTCGACCGCGCCGTCGAGCTCTGGAAGGAGCGCGGTTTCCGCCCGCTCCCTCTCGCGACGAGCGGTCCCTTCCACAGCTCGCTCATGAGAAACGCCGCCGACGAACTCGATCCGCTGCTGCAGGCTACCGCGTTCAACGAGCCTGCAATCCCGCTCTACACCAACGCCGACGCGGCGCCGCTTGTCCCCGGAACCCAGGCTGCATCGCTCTACCGCCAGGTCTTCTCCCCCGTGTTGTGGGAGCAGACCATGCGCGCGATGATCGCCGACGGGTTCGACACGTTCGTGGAGTGCGGACCGGGTGGCGTGCTCTGCGGGCTGCTCGCTCGGATCGACCAGACCGTGGCCTGTTACCGAGTCGAAGACGCGGACTCGCTCGACGCGACCTTCCGCGCGCTTACCGAAAGGAACGACAATGGCTGATCCCGTGAACCCGAGGGAGTGCGCGATCGTCACCGGCGCGGCACGAGGCATCGGACGCGAAACCGCCCGCGTGCTGGCACGTGACGGATACGACGTCGTCATCAACTACGCCTCGAGCGCGGCACCTGCCGAGGAGCTGGCCTCCCAGATCGAGGAGGAGTTCGGCGTGAGCGCCCTCTGCGTCCAGGCCGACGTCTCCGACTTCGATGCGGCAAAAGGCCTGATCGACGCCGCCATCGAGCGTTTCGGTCGGATCGACGTGCTTGTCAACAACGCGGGAATCACCCGCGACGGACTGATCATGCGCATGAGCGAGAAGAACTTCGACGACGTCATCGCCACCAACCTCAAGGGCGCGTTCAACATGGTGCGCCATGTCACCCCGCTCATGATGAAGCAGCGCAGCGGGCGGATCGTGAACGTCGCCTCCGTGGTCGGGCTCATCGGCAACGCCGGCCAGATCAACTACGCGGCCGCGAAAGCCGGGCTGATCGGCCTCACGAAATCGGTCGCGCGCGAGCTCGCATCGCGCAACGTGAGGGCGAACTCGGTGGCCCCCGGGTTCATCGTGACCGACATGACCGCGGCGATGCCCGAGAAGGCCGCCGAGGAGTTCGCAGCACGCATACCGCTCGGGCGTCCGGGGCAGGCTCTCGACGTCGCAGAAGCTATCGCGTTCCTCGTCTCCGACAAGGCGCGGTATATAACCGGTCAGACGCTCGTCGTCGACGGCGGACTGGTGATGTAAGTGGGATCCAATCGAAACGGGCTCGGCGCGTTTTCCGGAAACGAGGACACACATGGACTTTCGTAGAGTAGTAGTGACAGGGATGGGCGCGGTCACCCCCGCGGGCATCGGTGCCGACGAACTCTGGGCGCACGCCCGCGACGGCGTCAGCTGCATCCGTGAGATGACACGGCTCAATCCTGCCGAGATGGGCATCACACTCACGGCGGAGATTCCGGACTTCAAGGCCGAGGACTTCCTCGACCGCAAGGATGCGCGTCGCGCCGACCGCTTCTGCCAGTACGCGTACGTCGCCTCCGACGAGGCGGTCCTCCACTCCGGACTCGAGTTCGCCGACGAGGACATGACCCGCGTGGGTGTCATCGTGGGCAGCGGAATCGGCGGCATGGAGACCATCGAGCGCGAGCACGGCAAACTCATGGAGTCGGGTCCCCGCAAGGTCGCCCCGCTCCTCGTCCCGATGATCATCGGCAACATGGCGTCCGGCAACCTCGCCATCCGGTACGGGCTCAGGGGTATCTGCACAAGCGTGGTGACCGCATGCGCGACCGGCACCACAGCGATCGGCGACGCGTTCCGCGCCATCAAGTACGGTCATGCCGACGTGGTGCTCGCCGGTGGCGCCGATGCGGCGATCACCCCGCTCGCCATGATCGGGTTCGCGAACCTCTCGGCGCTCACCAAGTCGACCGACCCCGAGCGCGGCTCGATACCCTTCGATGCCGAGCGCTCCGGATTCGTCATGGGCGAGGGTGCTGCGGTGCTCGTCCTCGAGGAGCTTGAGCATGCTGTAGCGCGTGGCGCCAACATCCTCGCCGAGGTGGTCGGATACGGTGCGACCGGCGACGGCTATCACATGACGGCACCTCACCCCGAGGGCGAGGGAGCCGTACGTTCCATGAAGCTGGCCCTCGATGAGGCAGGCGCCACCATCGAGGACATCGACTACATCAACGCCCACGGCACATCGACCCCGATGAACGACAAGACCGAGACGGCCGCCGTCACCACGCTCCTGGGAGCGCGCGTGAAGCAGGTCCCCGTGAGCTCGACGAAGTCGGTCATCGGACACCTCCTGGGAGCGTCGGGCGCCGCCGAGGCGATCGTCACGATCAACGCGCTTCGCGAGGGCTTCGTCCCGCCGACCGCCGGGTACCGCGTGTTCGACCCCGAGTGCGACCTCGACGTCGTCCCGCTGGTCGGCCGTGAGGCAGACCTCGAGCTGGCCATCTCCAACTCGCTCGGATTCGGTGGGCACAACGCCACCATCGCTCTCTCCAAATGGAAGGGGATCTAGCCGTGCTGGAAACGCTGCCGATCGGCCGCGAGGGCATCACCGCGGTTCTCCCGCATCGCGACCCGTTCCTCTGGGTCGACCGGATCGTCGAGCTCGAGCCCGGCGTGCGCGCGGTCGGCGAGCTCGATGTCTCGCCCGACCTCGACTTCTTCCGCGGTCACTTCCCCGGGCATCCCGTCATGCCGGGCGTTCTCATCATGGAGGCGCTCGCGCAGGTCGGGGCGTACGCGATCCTCTCGCTCCCTAAGAACGAGGGCAAGCTCGGTTTCTTCGGCGGGATGGACAAGGTCCGTTTCCGCAAGCAGGTCGTGCCCGGCGACGTTCTGGTCCTCACCGTCGACATCGTCCGCTTGGGCAGCCGGGGAGCCTCGGCCCGCGCTATCGCGTCGGTGGACGGCGTGACGGTCGCCGAGGCCGATCAGATGTACGTGATCGGATAACCATGATGTGCTCCCTGCTCGCGCAGCCGGCGCTGCCTCCCTTCAAGAAGCTGCTCGTCGCCAACCGCGGCGAGATCGCGGTGCGCATCATCCGCGCAGCCCACGAGCTCGGCATCGCGACGGTCGCCGTCTATTCGGAGGCCGACGCCGGCTCGATGCACGTGAGCCTCGCCGACGAGGCGGTCTGCATCGGTCCCGCACCCGCCGCGAAGAGCTACCTCCAGATGTTCTCGGTCCTCTCCGCCGCCACCGTCACCGGTGCGGACGCCGTGCACCCCGGCTTCGGTTTCCTCTCAGAGAACAGCCGCTTCGCCGAGATGTGCGCCAAGGTCGGCATCACGTTCGTCGGCCCGCACGCCGAGACCATCGCGTTGCTGGGGAACAAAGTGAACGCCCGTGCCTGCGCGATCGCGGCGGGCGTTCCCGTCATCCCGGGCTCGGACGAGCCGCTGCGCGACGCTGCCGACGCGACCGAGCGAGCCCGCGCGATGGGCTATCCGGTCATGCTCAAGGCGGCCTCCGGAGGAGGCGGCCGAGGAATCCGGCGCATCACGTGTGAGGAGGACCTCGCCGCGCAGTTCCAGCTCGCGACCTCCGAGGCCAAGTCCTGCTTCGGCGACGGATCGCTCTATCTTGAGAAGTGCATCGAGCACGCACGCCACATCGAGGTCCAGATACTCGCCGATTCCCACGGCAACGTCGTCAGCCTCTTCGAGCGCGACTGCTCGATCCAGCGAAACAACCAGAAGCTCGTCGAGGAGGCACCCTGCGCGTTCATCACGCAGGAGCTGCGCGACACCCTCGGTGAGGCCGCTATCCACATCGCCCGCGCAAGCGGTTACGAGAACGCCGGCACCGTCGAGTTCCTCGTGAACGACGAGGGCTACTACTTCATGGAGATGAACACCCGCATCCAAGTCGAACACCCGGTCACCGAGGCGGTCACCGGAATCGACATCGTCAAGGCGCAGATCGAGATCGCCGCTGGAGAACCCCTTGGTTTCGGCCAGGAGGACCTCGTGTTGCGCGGGCACGCGATCGAGTGCCGTATCAACGCCGAGGATCCGGCCTTGGCGTTTCGCCCCTCGCCTGGAGTGGTGAGCCGACTGCGGGTCCCCGGCGGGAAGGGCATTCGCTGGGACTCTGCGGTCAGCGAGGGCTGCACCATCCCGCCCTACTACGATTCGATGATTGGTAAACTGATCGTCCACGGTTCCGACCGCGACGAGGCGATTGCGAAGATGCGCTCGGCACTCGGTTCCCTCCAGATCGAGGGGGTCGCCACCACCGCCGAATATCTCCGCGAACTCGTCGATTCGCAGCCGTTCCGCACGGGAGATTTCGACACGTCGTTCATCGACGGTATCGGCGATCGCTGCGTGATTCCCGTCGAGGACGAGCAGCTGCCGGGAGAGGTCCGATAACACGTGAGCACCTACTCCAAGAAGAAGCGCATCTCCCTCCAGTCGGAGGTTGCCGCAGGCGATGGCCTGTGGAAGCGGTGTCCCTCGTGCCGTAACGTCGTCGCGGCGGCCGATGTCGACGAGAACCTGGGCGTCTGCCCCCAGTGCTCGCACCACGCCCGCATCGATCCCCGGCAGCGCATCGCGCTCATCGCGGATGAGGGAACGTTCGACGAGTTCAACGCCGAACTCGAGGCCTCCTCGACCATCGACTTCCCCGGGTATGCCGACAAGCTCGAGGCCGC
>CAZMJV010000028.1:0-20284 GCA_964566905.1 uncultured Coriobacteriia bacterium
ATGTTCTTGACGTAGTCGGCGTGACCCGGGCAGTCGACGTGCGCGTAGTGACGCGCCTCGGTCTGGTACTCGATGTGCGCGATGGAGATGGTAATACCGCGCTCGCGCTCCTCGGGAGCCTTGTCGATGTTCTCGAACGAGGTGAAGTCCGCGAGGCCCTTCTCGGAAAGGGTCTTCGAGATGGCTGCGGTGAGGGTGGTCTTACCGTGGTCGACGTGACCGATGGTACCGATGTTCACATGCGGCTTGGTACGCTCAAACTTCTTCTTGGCCATGAGTCTCCTCCTTCAAGGATCTCGATCGTCCGCGCGTGTACGCGTGACGTGTTTTACGTGATTAAACGCGGAGAACCGCGTTGTGATGCCTGGTAGCGGTGGCTGGACTCGAACCAGCGACGCCGCGGGTATGAACCGCGTGCTCTGACCAGCTGAGCTACACCGCCATTGGTGTTCGTCCCGCCGCAGTGCGGTTCGGTGGAGCCCACAACCGGACTTGAACCGGTGACCTCTTCCTTACCAAGGAAGTGCTCTACCTGCTGAGCTATGTGGGCAAAAAACGGACGCAGTCAATGCGTCCGGGGATCGACATGGTGGGGGCGCTAGGATTCGAACCTAGGTAGGCGAAGCCAACGGGTTTACAGCCCGTCCCCTTTAGCCACTCGGGCACACCCCCGTGTCTAAGAAAACCCTCTGTGCGCTTTTCAAGTTGCATGCCTAGAAAGGCGAAGGGGATATTACGCCATGCGCCGAAGCGGTGTCAATGGCACGCATCAACACACACGCCGCCGGGCGTATCTCCCTCTATCGCTGCTCTCCTCCAGCCTGGAAGGCTCGAGGAACAACCTACCCATCATACACGAGGAGAGATGGAAATGGAGCCGGTGACAGGAGTCGAACCCGCAACCTACGGTTTACAAAACCGTTGCTCTGCCATTGAGCTACACCGGCGCGGTGCATAGTGTACCGAAGGCTTCGGAAATTGTCAGTCTCGTGCGTCGAAATGGCTCCGCGGACGGCGGTCAGTCCTGGCCTCTCGCCCATCGCCGAAGTTTCTCGGAGACGGAAGGGTCGATACGCTCGCCCAGCACGGACTTCCTGAGTCCTGCGGGATTCGCTTCACGCCAGTCGGCGTCGCTCAAGTGCAGCTCCTCGATGAATCCCAGCGACGACATGCGGTCCACTCCCCCGCCCATGACGGTCCACTGGGTCGCGGCGTCGGACGTCACGACGAGCACGGAATCGCCGCGCTCGCGCGCCTCTCGCGCCAAGGACTCGATCACGGCGTCCGCCTCGAGTCCGGCCCGCGAGAAGATGACGTCGATCCCTGCGACGCGATGTGCGACCCCGTTGGAATTGGGGTTTCCGGCCCCGTCGAAGACGATCGTCGCCTTCCATGCGCGCTGGGCGTAGGCGGCCACGTCTGCGATGAGCGCGGTGCGCGCGGCGTCCCAGTCGTCAACGAGATGCTCGTATGCCCCGGTGGAGCGGATGACGTTGTAACCGTCGACGAGAAGCACCTTCACGAGGCTATGCCAGACTTCCGCGACGGAGCCATTCGTACGCGATCGCGGTGGTCGCTTGCGCGACGTTGAGCGAGCCGACCTGGCCGTATTGGGGGAGCTTCACGAGGAAGTCGCACGTTTCGAGCGTGAGGCGCGACAGCCCCTCTCCCTCGGAGCCCATGACCAGGACGATGCGTCCTTCGAGCGGAGCGTCCCAGATGGTGTCGTGGGCGTGTTCGGATGCGCCGGCGACCCAGAAGCCGGCGTCTTTGCACCGCTTGAGGGAGTTGGCGAGATTCGCCTCCTGCGCGAGCGGAAGATGCGCGAGCGCTCCGGCCGAGCTCTTATATGCCGCCGGAGTCACCGCAGCGCTTCTCCGCGAGGGAACGAGGACGCCGGCTGCGCCGACCACCTCCGCCGAACGTACGACCGCGCCGAGGTTGCCCGGATCGGTAATGTGGTCGAGGGCGATGATGAGCGCGCGCTCCTGGCCCTCGGTTCGCTTGATGACCTGGTCGAGAGAGGCGTACTTGAACGGAGCGGCCTCGGCCATGACCCCCTGGTGCGCCCCGCGCTCGGAGAGCCGGTCAAGTTCCTTGCGGGCCACGGTCCGCACCGGGCAATCGACCTCGGCGGCGCGGCGGGTGATCTCGCCCACACCGCGATCGTCGGTCAGCCCGGAGGCGAGCAATATCGCGTTGAGCGGCATCCCGGCGCGCAGCGCCTCGATGACCGCGTTCTTTCCTTCTAGATATGTAGTTGCCATCGACCTCAGCCCTTGTATACGACGCGGGCACCGGAAGCGGTGTCCTCTATGGTGAACCCGAGTGCGGAGAGCCCGTCTCGGACCGCGTCGGCAACAGCCCATTGCTTCGCCGAGCGCGCCTCTGCACGAGCCTCCAGGAGTGCGTCGACCGCCTCGGTCGCATCCTGCCCCTCGTACCCGGCCACCTCGTTGGCGAGTCCGATGACCTCAGACGGCCACTCCCCCTCCGTGGCTTCGGTGGTCTCGATCCCGAGGACGCCGAGGAGCTCCGCGATCAGGTCGCGGGCTCTCAGAAGCAGGGCCTGATCCTCCTTGGCGAGATTCGCCTGATTGTCGGAGAGATAGGTGTTGGCGGTCGAGACCAGAGAGAAGACCGCCCCAAGTGCACCCGCTGTGTTGAAATCGTCGTCCATCTCGCTCAGGAACTGCCGGCGAGTCTCCTCGATCGAACGGGAGAAGGCGGATCTCTCGCTCTCGGAGGTACCCTCCGATGCCGGCTCCTGCGATGCCGCCCAGCTCAGGTTCCTGAGAGACGTGGTGATCCTCTCGAACGAGATCACCGCTTCGTCGAGGCGTGAGTCCGAGAAATCGAGCGGGCTGCGGTAGTGGGTCTGGAGCATCAGCAACCGGACGACCGCGGGATCCCAGCGTTCAAGGACGTCTTTGAGGAGCAGGAAGTTGCCCAGCGATTTGGACATCTTCTCCGAATTGACCTGAAGCATGCCGCCGTGGAGCCAGTAGTTCGCGAAGCGTTTCCCGGTCGCGGCCTCCGACTGGGCGATCTCGTTTTCATGATGCGGGAACGCGAGGTCGGATCCGCCTCCGTGGATGTCGAGGGGCAGCGAGAGATAGTCCTCCGACATGGCGGAGCATTCCGTGTGCCAGCCGGGGCGACCTGCTCCCCATGGTGACGGCCAGGAGGGCTCTCCGGGCTTGGCGGCCTTCCAGAGTGCAAAATCGAGCGAATCGCGCTTGCGCTCGTCAACTTCGATGCGCGTGCCTGCGAGCATGTCCTCGATGTTGCGTCCCGACAGTTTGCCGTACTCCGGGAAAGAGCGGACGGAGAAGTAGACGTCCCCTTCGACGGGATAGGCGTGGCCGCCTTCGATGAGGCGTTCGATGAGTCTGATCATCGAGGGGATTTCCTCGGTGGCGAGAGGGCGGACGTCGGGATCCTGCACGCCAAGCGCATGCATCGCGGCGATGAACGAGGCGCTGTACTCGGCGGCCACCTCGGCCGCGCTCCTGCCCTCCTCGTTGGCACGACGGATGATCTTGTCATCGACGTCGGTGATGTTCTGGACGAATTTCACCTTGTACCCGAGATAGGACAGATAGCGTCGAATCACGTCGAAGGAGAGGAAGGTACGCGCGTTCCCTATATGGATGTGGTTGTAGACGGTCGGTCCGCATACGTACATGGAGACCTTACCCGGCTCGCGAGGTACGAACTCCTCTTTGGACCGGGACACGGTGTTGTACATGCGCATGGGAGGAATTCCTTTCGGTTCGCGCAGGCGAAGTGATGCGTCTCGAGAGCCGCTGTTATCAGGGTTTCGATTGTAGACCAGGAAGCGAGCCTAGTTCTCCGAGGTGACCTCGGACGCGGGCGGCAGCCCCTCCTCGACCACGCAGACGTCGGCATCCGAGCATGAGCACTCGGGCGGGCACTCGGGACCGGCCTGCTGGCCGCTCGAGGCGACTCCTCCGGCCTTCTCGTCCGCGACCAGCCGCGACTCAAGCCGCTCGATGCGGTGCTGCATACGGCGGAGCATCTCGACGATGGGGTCCGGCAGATTCTCGTGATGCAGGTCGATCGTGTCGACCCGCTTCCCCCCGCGAGAGACAACATGCCCGGGGATTCCGACGACCGTCGAGTCCGGCGGGACATCGTCTATGACGACAGCGCCGCCTCCGACCATTGCGCAATCACCGACCGTGATGTTCCCGAGAACCGACGAACCGACCCCGATCACGACGCAGTTGCCGATGGTGGGATGGCGCTTGCCGGTTTCCTTGCCGGTTCCGCCGAGCGTGACTCCCTGATACACGGTGACGTCGTCTCCGATGATCGTGGTCTCACCCACCACGACTCCCATGCCATGGTCGATGAAGAAGCGGCGGCCGATGGTTGCGCCAGGATGTATCTCGACCCCGGTGAAGAAGCGGGTGATCTGCGACATGAACCGGGAGAAGCCCTTGTGCCCGCGCAGCCAGATCCAGTGCTCGATTCGATGAGCCCACACGGCGTGAAGCCCGGGGTAGTTTACGAGGATGGATATATTCGAGGTGGCGGCGGGGTCACGCTCTTTGACGGTGCGAATGTCTTCCCTGATAAGGTCGAACACGAGGACTCCCAAACAAATCGCAGTCGCGAATGATACGCATCGTACAGTCTAGCAAGTTCGGCACCTACGAGGCGGGACTCAACAGCACGACAGCCTGAGCGCCCACGCCCTCGCCTCGGCCTTCGAACCCGAGCCACTCGGTGGTGGTCGCCTTCAGTCCGACCGACTCGACAGGGAGACTCAGTGCGGCCGCGAGATTGGCGCGCATCTCATCTCGATAGGGGGAGATCTTAGGATCTTGCAGAACGAGGACACAGTCGGCGTCGACGATGCTCCAGCCCTTCTCGGACACGAGCTTTCCGACGTGCGAGAGCAGGACGATCGAATCCGCATCCTTGTAGGCGGGGTCCGTGTCGGGGAAGAGCTTCCCGATGTCGCCCTCGCGCAGCGCGCCCAGAAGAGCGTCTGCCAACGCGTGTGCCAGGACGTCTGCGTCCGAATGTCCGGCAAGCCCGCGGTCGAATGGCACATGGACGCCGCCGAGGATCAGCTCGCGCCCCTCGGCGAACGCATGAACGTCGTACCCGATTCCGATGCGCACGGCGCTCCTATCCTAGATACGAGAGGCGGGCCAGCAAAGCTGACTCGACCGTCGCCTTGTCTTCGGGAACCGTCACTTTGATGTTGTCGCGCGGGCCCTCGACGATCAGCACCCGTTCGTTGAGGCGCTCGACGAGCGAGGAGTCGTCGGTGCCCACGAATCCCTCGGCGAGGGCGACCATATACGCCCTCCTCAGGATGTCGGCCCTGAAGACCTGGGGAGTCTGAGCGACCCAGAAGAGCGAACGATCGGGTGTCCCGGCGATCGTCTCGCCTTCGACCACCTTCAGCGTGTCTATAGACGGGTGTCCCACTACGGCGCCTGCCGCCTCGACACTGCCCTTGAGCACATTGATCGCGTGGTTGATGAGTTTCGGACTCACAAGCGGACGCGCTCCGTCGTGGACTGCGATGAACTCGAATGTGTCAGGAACAGCTGCGACACCGTTGAACGCGGACTCCTGGCGTATGTCTCCCCCCGCGACCATGACGACCGGGGTGACGAACCCGAAGGGCTCGACGGCAAGCTCGCGGTACTCATCGATTCGGTCGGGGTGACAGACGACGACGATGAGCCCGACCTCCTCGACCTCGTCGAAGGCCGCGATGGACCAAGACAGGAGCGGCCTTCCCGCAATTTCAAAGATCTGCTTACCACCGGGGCGCCCGAAACGATCCCCGGACCCTCCCGCGAGAATCACGGCCGCCGTGTGTCCCATCGGAGAAAACATGCCGATGAACTGCGGTGCGGACATCGGCTGAGGGCGTTCGAGTATGGCGCACGAGCCGAGCACTGCGGGGCCGCTGACCGGGTCGGTCGGATGCGGGCGAGGCGCGTGGTCGCCGTCGTTATCGATGGTCATTCGGTCGGGCTTATCCATGGGAGTACCTATCTCGAGTTGGAGCGCAGTTGCGCGAGGCTTGAGGCGATGCTGCGGGATCGACGGGGGCTGACCCCGTCTACTGCGGCGAGGGTCTCGGGCGTCGCCTTAGCGATCTCGGCAAGCGATCCGAATCGCTCGACGAGCCGAGCGACGACGGCAGCGGGAAGCATGGGTATTCGGCTCATGACGCGATACCCACGGGAACTGACGTGTTCTTCGGGAGCGTCGACGTTATCGTATCCCAATTCGGCCGCGATGACCGCTGGCTGGAAGAGGTCCTCGAGCGGCAGACAGTCGAACCGTTCGCGGACCGCTTGTGCGGAGCGCGGACCCGTGCCTGCGGCGTAGTCCCGGATCACGAGCAGGAACGCGTCTCCGATCGTGGCGGTGATCTCGTTTGCCTGCATGCGGACGAGACGGCCGTCGGTGCCGAGTCGCACGATATAGCGCTCGACTTCGAGGTGGATCCGGCGCAGCATTCCCAGCCGCCCGATCACCTCCGAAACGTCCCCAACTGTGACGAGGTCGTCGAACTCGAGCTCGGTGAGTCGCGAAAGGCTCTCATCGAGTCGAGCTCGATAGTTCTGCAGTGTCTGCAGCGCCTGGTTCGCCTTGGAGAGAAGAAGCTCGGTCCTCTCGAGGAACGCCCGGTTGCCGTCTCGGTAGAGACTCACGACGTCGCGTCGCTGCGACACCGAGATGACCAGCGCGTCCGTTTGGCGGCTCACTCGCTCAGCAGTCCGATGGCGCATACCCGTCTCGGAGGTCGGGAGCGCGGGGTCGGGAGCGAGATGGACGTTGGCGCGGAGGATAGTCTCACCCAGTTCGTCGAGCATGATCGCGCCGTCCATCTTGGCGAGCTCGAAGAGTCGCTGCGGAGTATAGACGGCGTTGATGCCAAAGCCCCCGTTCGAAAGCGCTGCGACATTCTCGACGTCCCCGATGCAGATGAGCGCTCCGATGCGAGCGGCGATGATCATGTCGATCGCCTCGCGAAGGCCCGTTCCCGGTGCCACGCGGCCGACGGCCTCCTGCAATTGGGAGCCGATGTTGACCTCGCTCATACGTCCTCACCTGCCTCGTCATCGATGTCTGGTTCGAATCATGCCACCCCGTGCGCGTTTGCGAAAGTGCTAGCCGGGGATGATGCCCGCCATCCGGAGCGCGTCGGAGATGCTGTCGACGGCGGTGATGCCCTCGACGGCGCCTCGCGAAGGGTTGGCGGCGATGACCGTGGCCGTGCCGCGAGCAACCGCCTCACGGACGCGAACCTGTGCGTGAGGCGCGGGACGGACCCTTCCGGTGAGACCGACCTCTCCGAACGCGGCGAGGTCGAGCGGCAAGGGCCGGTCCTTGAGCGCGGACGATAGGGCGAGGGCGAGGGGGAGGTCGACCGCCGGTTCCACGATCTTGAGTCCGCCGGTCACAGAAACGTAGACGTCCTTGTCGGCGAAGGACAGTCCCGCTCTCCGCTCGAGCACACCGAGGATCTGGTGGAGCCGGGTCGTTTCGATTCCGGTCGCGAAGCGTTTGGGCGACGGCAGGTACGACTTGGTGACGAGCGCTTGGACCTCGACGAGAAGCGGGCGCGACCCCTCCATCGTCGCCATGACCACAGAACCCGCGACGGGCTCCGTGCGTTCGGCGAGGAGAAGTGCGCTGGGAGAATCGACTCCGACGAGGCCCGTCTCGGTCATCTCGAAGATCCCGATCTCGCTTGCAGAGCCGAAGCGGTTCTTCACCGACCGGATGATGCGGAACGCATGGTCCCGGTCGCCCTCGAAATAGAGAACGGTGTCGACCATATGCTCGAGCACGCGAGGGCCTGCGATCGAGCCGTCCTTGGTCACGTGACCCACGATGAGGGTGGTCACGCCGAGCTCCTTTGCGATACGCACGAGCCGTGCCGTGCAGGAGCGAACCTGAGTGACGCTTCCTGCTGAGCCGGCCGCATCGGGATCCACCGCCGTTTGGATGGAATCGAGGATCAGCACGTGAGGTTTTCTCTCGCGGACGGTCGCTTCGACTGCGGTGATGTCGGGCTCGGGCAGCAGCGCCACGTTGGGAGAGGACGCGCCGATGCGAGTTGCACGCAGCCCGATCTGTCGCGGGGACTCCTCACCGCAGACGTAGAGGACGTGCATCCCCTTCGAAGCGAGCGATTCCGCCGCTTGGAGAAGCACCGTCGACTTCCCGATGCCGGGCTCGCCTCCGAGAAGCGTGAGCGACCCGAATACCAGGCCTCCGCCAAGGACTTGATCGAGCTCCTTGATTCCGATCTCCACGCGCGGGGCCTCGTCGCGACCTGCCTCGTCGAGCGCAAGGACCGTTGCCGAAGACACACGCGCGCCGCCCGCAGAGGGGACGGCGCGCTCAAGATCGACTTCGATATACGTTCCGAACGCCCCGCACTCGTTGCAGCGACCGATCCACTTCGCAGCGTGCGCCCCGCACTCGGTGCAGTGCCACTCGGTTCGAACCTTCGCCACGCCCTACTCCCCGGCCGAGAAGTCGTCGAGAGAGGTGCGAGGCTTGGGGCGTACCGCCGTGCTCGGGGAAGACGGGGTTGTGCGATCCAGAGAAGGTCGCTTTGCAGGCGGCGGGACGGTGCCGCGGCCCTTCTTGAAGGTGAGCTTCTTGCCGTCGAAGTCGACTCGGATGATCGAGCCGGCCTTCCATCTGCCCTCGAGTATCTGCTCGGAGATCGGGTCCTCGAGCAGTCTCTGAATGGACCTGCGCAGCGGACGAGCTCCGAATGTCACATCGGAACCTTCGCGAGCTACGAATGCGAGAGCCTCCTCGGAGAGCTTGATCGACATCCCCTGGACGAGGAGCCGCTGATGCAGGTCCTCGACCATGAGCTCGACGATCTTCGCGAGCTCCTCGCTCGAGAGCGACTTGAAGACGATTATGTCGTCGACACGGTTGAGGAACTCGGGACGGAACAGAGTCTTTACCTCGCTCATGACGCGGGACTTGATATCCGCGTCTCCGAGACCCTTGCCCTCGGGCCGTGGATTGAATCCCAGAGGACTGGATTTGGAGATCTCACGGGCTCCGACGTTGGAGGTCATGATCACGATGGTGTTACGGAAGTCGACCCTGCGACCCTGCGAGTCGGTGAGTCGGCCCTCCTCAAGTATCTGGAGGAGGATGTTGAACACATCCGGATGTGCCTTCTCGATCTCGTCGAAGAGGACGACCGAATACGGACGGCGGCGAACAGCCTTGGTGAGCTGACCACCCTCGTCGAATCCGACGTAGCCCGGGGGCGAACCGATGAGTCGCGACACCGAATGCTTCTCCATGTATTCGGACATATCGATGGAGATGAGAGCGTCCTCTGAGGAAAACAGGAACTCGGCCAGCGCTTTCGAGAGCTCGGTCTTACCGACACCCGAGGGGCCCAAGAAGATGAATGAGCCGCTGGGACGACGTGGGTCTTTGAGACCTGCGCGGCTGCGGCGAATCGCCTTGGATATCGCGGTCACCGCCTCCTCCTGACCGACGACGCGCTGGTGAAGCACTTCCTCCATGCGGAGGAGCTTGTCGCTCTCCGCCTCGGTCAGGTTGGTCACGGGAACGCCGGTCGCCATCGACACGACGTCGGCGATCTCCTTCTCGGTGACGTCGTGGACGATCCGAGATGCCGCCTCGCGCCAGTCCTCCTCGAGATTGCGACGCTCTTCGAGAAGACGACGCTCCTGGTCCCGAAGTGCCGCGGCTTCTTCGAAGTCCTGCGCCACTACCGCGGCTTCTTTGTCCGCACGCACCTTGCGCAGGAAATCCTCAGCCTCGCGGACCTCGGCGGGTATGGTCATGTTCCTGATGCGCATGCGCGCGCCAGCCTCATCGATGAGATCGATGGCCTTGTCGGGAAGGAATCTGTCCTGGATGTAGCGGTCGGAGAGCACAGCGGCGGCTTCGAGGGCACCGTCGGTGAAGTGCACGCGATGATGCGCCTCGTACCGGTCGCGCAGTCCTCCGAGAATGGCGATGGTCTCCTCGACCGTGGGTTCGCCGACCATGATCGGCTGGAACCTGCGCTCGAGGGCAGGGTCCTTCTCGACGTACTTGCGGTACTCCTCGAGGGTGGTCGCACCGATGGTCTGGAGGTCGCCGCGCGCGAGCGCAGGCTTGATGATCGACGCGGCGTCGATGGAGCCTTCGGCGGCCCCGGCCCCGATGAGCGTGTGCATCTCGTCGATGAAGAGGATGACGTCCCCCCTCACCTGGATTTCGCGGAGGACGCGCTTGAGGCGCTCCTCGAATTCGCCGCGGTACTTTGATCCGGCGACGAGTGCGGCCAAGTCGAGCATGAACAGCTGCTTGCCGCGCAGCGTGTCCGGGACCTGTTCTGCGGCGATGAGCCTGGCGAGTCCTTCGGCGATCGCCGTCTTGCCTACTCCAGGCTCTCCGACGATCACGGGATTGTTCTTCGTGCGACGCGACAGGACCTGCATGACCCGCTCTATCTCGACGTCTCGACCGATCACCGGGTCGAGCAGTCCCTCCTCGGCTGCCTTGGTGAGGTTGCGCGCGAACTCCTCGAGCATCGACCCTTCACCCGCCGGACCCTCTCCCTCGCCTTCCGCGGTCATCGCCATACCCTCGTTGATCAGGGTGTAGACGGTCTCGCGGATCTTGTCGGAGTCGAGGCCGAACGACGTGAGGATCTGCATGGCGACGCCATTGCCCTCACGGCAGATCCCAAGAAGCAGATGCTCGGTCGAGATGAAGTTGTGGCCGAGCTGAAGCGTCTCGCGAAGGGCAAGCTCGAGTACCCGTTTCGCTCGGGGGGTGAAGGGTATGTGGGTGGTTGGTGCGGGAGTTTCCCTGTTGACGGTGTCCTCGACCTGCTCGAGGAACTCCTCATAGGAGACGCCGAGCTGCTTGAGGGCCCGCGCCGCGATGCCCTCCTGCTCTCGAATCAACCCGAGAAGGAGATGCTCGGTTCCAACGTAGCTCTGGGAAAGCATCCGGGCGTCTTCCTGTGCAAAAACAAGAGCCTTGCGGGCTCGGTCGGTGAATTTCTCGAACATGGAGTTACCTCCCCTGTGTCACGGACGGTAATGCCGTCGCGTTTGACGAATATACCCGCGGGGTCTGAGGAGAATCGGCGTAAACGCCATAAAACCCCTTCGGGTTTCTGGTCGGTGCTTCGCTTTCGAGGTGATTCTACCCCTCAGGGCGCATATGTGGGAAGAGAAGCACGTCGCGGATGGACGCGCTGTCGGTCAGAAGCATGGCAAGGCGGTCGATTCCGATTCCCATGCCGCCGGCGGGAGGCATTCCATACTCCAAAGCGCGGATATAGTCTGCGTCGTAGCCCATGGCCTCGTCGTCGCCCGCGGCCTTCGCGGCGACCTGCGCGGCGAACCGCTCCTCCTGGTCGACCGGGTCGATAAGCTCTGAGAACGCGTTGGCGAACTCACGCCCGGTGATAAGCAGCTCGAACCTGTCGGTGAGCTCGGGCGCGCCCGGCTTCTTGCGAGCCAGAGGTGAAGTCTCCAGCGGGTGATCGATGACGAACGTCGGCTGGATCAGGGTGTGCTCGACGGTCTTCTCGTAGAGTTCGGTGATGAGCTTGCCCTTGCCGAACGAGGACTCGAAGGGGACTCCGTATTCATTGCAGAGCTGGCGGAGGTCCTCGATCGATGTGGCGAAGGAGACCTCGCGGCCGAGGCGTTCGCTCACGAGGTCGATCATGGTGCGTCGGGCCCAGGGCCCCTCAAGGGAGACCTGCTGTCCCTGATACACGATGTCGAGAGTGCCCAGCACCTCTCGAGCGACCGTCGTGATGAGTCCCTCGGTGAAGTCCATCATGCCGTTCACGTCGGTGTAGGCCTGATAGGCCTCCATCATCGTGAACTCCGGATTGTGCCGCACAGACATGCCTTCGTTGCGGAACGATCGGTTGATCTCGAACACTCTGTCGAAACCGCCGACGAGAAGCCGCTTGAGATAGAGCTCGGGCGCTATGCGCAGATAGAGGTCCATATCGAGGGCGTTGTGATGCGTGATGAACGGACGCGCTGTGGCGCCGCCGGGGATCGGATGCAGCATCGGGGTCTCGACCTCGATGAATCCCTGGCCCTCCGCGTAGCGTCGAATCGCCGCGACGATGCGGGATCTGACGAGGAACGTCTGGCGCACCTCGGGATTCGCGATCAGGTCGACGTAGCGCTGGCGATAGCGCGTCTCGGTGTCGGTGAGGCCGTGGTACTTCTCCGGAAGAGGACGGAGCGATTTGGAGAGCAGCACGAGCTCGGACGGGGCGATCGAAAGTTCGCCTCGGCGCGTCCTGATGACCGTTCCGACAACCCCGATCCAGTCTCCCAAGTCGAGGTCCTTGACCAGAGAGTAGGTTTCCTCGCCCAGCACGTTGATGCGCGCGAATATCTGGATATCGGCAGTGGCATCTCTGATCACGAGGAAGGCGAGTTTGCCCTGGTCGCGCTTGGCAACCAGTCGCCCTGCGACAGTCACAACGCGATCGGTCTCTGCACCGTCCTCGAGCGACTCGTACTCGACGACCAAGTCACCCAGTGAGGCGTCGACCGGCCATGAGGCACGGTACGGTTCCTCGCCTGCCGCGATCATCGCCTCGCGCTTGGCTCGACGAACCTCGAATGGATCGTCGAGGACCTCCTCGGGAGTGTTGACTTCGGGATCGGTCACTAGCGGGAGATCTTCATGATGGTGAACTCGATCTTCTTGCCGGAGGGGGTGGTGACGGAAACGACGTCGCCCTTCTTGCGGCCGAGGATGGCGGAGCCCACGGGGGATTCGTTCGAGATCTTGTCGTTCGCAGGGTCTGCCTCAGCACTGCCCACCACCTGGTAGGTACGCTCCTTGCCGCTCGTGTCGGCGAGGAGTACGCGGGAGCCGATGGAGACCTTTCCGGTGCGCTTCGGCGGTTCGACAACCGTGGCGCTGGACAGGATCTGTGTGATTTCTGAGATGCGCGCCTCGAGCCACGCCTGCTCGTTCTTTGCATCGTCATACTCAGAGTTCTCGGAGATATCCCCGAACTCGCGTGCGACACGGATGCGGTCGCCGATTTCGGCCCGCTTCGTCGTCTCGAGGAACGCGAGCTCCTCTTCGAGTTTGATCTTTCCTTCAGGGGTGAGAACGACTTCCTTGTTCATAAGGGTTCCTCTCGCCGTCGAATCCACCGGCACGGTGCGCGACGATCGCGGGGGGCGTGGATTATCCGTGACAGTATAGCCGAACGCACGGCACACGCAACCGATAAGGTGGCGTGTGCCGCGCGATCAGACGTGGTCGAAGGGGGTTACTCGGACTTCTTGTCCGCGTCTTCCGACTTCTCCGGGGCTGCGGGGGCGGCGGGGGCGGACTCGTCCTCGTCGAACTTGCCGTCCATGCCCTCGCGGACCGACTTGACCGTCTTGCCGAGCGACTTGCCAAGCTTGGGAAGGTTCTTCGGGCCGAAGATCAGTAGAGCGATTCCTGCGATGAGCAGGAGCTCGGGCAGACCCATTCCGCCAAATTTCATTGCGGTTCCTCCGTTTGTCTTCGAGTTGGGACTTTCGGGTCCCGACGGTACTCGCAAAGCACGCCAGAGACTACACCCTCAAACGCATTTAGGCAACTCATTCACGGTCCTGACAAACAACGAACGGCCCCCTGCCGATGGCAGTCGGCGTACCTCGCCTAAAACTCGGCCCCGGCCAGGGCGTCCTTGCATGCGCAGGCACGCTCCTCAGGAATCGCAGGAACCATGCGATAGATGAGCTCCTTCACCTTGCCGAGGTTCTCGTTGAAAACGCGGGCTACGTCCGCATTGGAAACGGGCTCGTGTCCGTGGACGCCGGCGTCGTAGTCGGTGATGAGCGAGACGTTCGCGTAGCAAATCTCGAGCTCGCGCGCCAAGTAGCACTCGGGGTACTGGGTCATGTTGATTGCCGACCAGCCCTGTGACGCGAACCACTGCGACTCCGCGCGCGTTGAGAAGCGGGGCCCATTGATGACCACGACGGTTCCACCGTCGTGCACGGTGATGCCAAGCTCGCGGCACTTGTCCACCGCGACCGCACGGATCTCGGGGCAGTAGGGGTCGGCGGCCGACACGTGAGTCACGGCGCGCCCCTCGGTGTGGAAGTACGTGTCTCCGCGACCCCAGGTGCGGTCGACGAACTGGTCGCAAATCACGAAGTCTCCGGGGTGGACGTCTGCGCGAAGGGAGCCGCAGGCGCTCGGTCCGATGATGCGGGTGACGCCGAGCTCCTTCATCGCCCAGAGGTTCGCGAGATAGTTGATCTTCGCCGGGGGATTCGAGTGCGAACGTCCATGACGCGGGACGAACGCGATCGAACGGCCACCGATCTCGCCGACGAACGCGGCGTCGGAGGGCTTGCCGTAAGGAGTGTCGATGTTGACCTCGCGAGCATTGTCCAAGAGCTCGTAAAAACCACTGCCGCCGAAGATTCCGATCTCGGCCTGGGGAATCGAAGCCATATACACTCCTTAACTCTGGGAATAGTTGTGTCCGTCGCGATTCTGGACGACTCGTCGAAGATTCTATCGCAAGACGGGCTCGCTCGGCGGGTGACTACGCGATCCGAGACGCGTCGGCCGCGCCGATCGTGTCAGAAACGTCTCCCGCCCAAGCTGCGCCTGCGGCGAAGAGGGGGCGCCCGAAGGTATTCCCGTCGTCGGTCCATCGCTCCTCGGCCCTCACAGCGCCTACGAGAGCGGATGAAAAGGCCGCGGACTGTGCGTCGAGCTGGTCGACTTGAGAAAGGACCAACGCCTCGATTGTAGAAGGCCTCGCGTCAGCCGGGCCCTCAGCAATTCCGTGGTGGGTCAGCATGGCATGCTCGAGCTGCAAAACGGCGCGGTCCCCTTCCTTGATCCCCGCCCTCCGGGCTCCGTCGAGCATCCGTCGCACCCCCAGTGCCCTGTGACCCACGAGCCTCCCCGCATCCGTTAGGCGGATCGAGGTGTCGTACTCGAGAGCGTCGACCATTCCGATGTCATGCAGGACCGCAGCCGTGACAAGCGAGTCGACGTCGACGCGGGGATGACGTGCGGCAGCAGCCGCGCAGAGCGAGGCGACCGAGACGGTGTGCTCGAGAAGCCCCCCGACATAGGCGTGGTGCCCTGACTGCGAACCCGGGCAGAGCTTGAAATGCTCGAGAAACTCTTTGTCGGCGAATACCCCCCGGAGGATTCGGCCCAGTGTGCGGTCCCGTACCGAGGCCACCAAATCATGCAATTCCGCGAGCATCTCGTGGGTGGACCGCGAGGAACTCGCCACGAAGTCCGCCGGGTCGCAGCCTGAGACGGGACGTATCGAGTCCGCGGTGATCCGCTTGGAGCCCTTGAAAGCGCCGACGTGGCCGAGGACGTGGACCATCACTCCCGCCGGAACCTCGATCTCGGAGGATGCGGGCCGGAACCGGTATGCGGGGATAGTCCCCGTACGGTCGGAAATCTGAAGGACAAGGTACGGCTCACCCGCGCGGGTCCTTCTCAGTTCCTTGGACACGAGAACGAACGTGTCGTCCACCTTGGACCCCAGCGCGAGCTCGTTGATGTATCGATCCTTCATTTTCTCTCCCCTCGTCTTGGTTCCAGAGTAGGTGCTCCCTCTGAGCAAAACTCCTAGACGACGAGCGGCAGCGTATGAAGCCGGGAACGGAACTCGTCCATCACTTCTCGGGGGACGCGGTCTGCCCAACAGGCCTCGAGTTCGTCGAGAATCCGGCCATCTGACATCCCCCCTGCTCGTAGGTCCGAGACAACGGATCCGATCAGGTAGCGGCCGGAGAGAACGGAATCGGCGTCACGCCGTGCAGCCGACCTTCGGACAATCGCCCAGAAGTAGGCATCGAGCCGGCGCGTCTCTCGGATCGAGACCGATCCGGACGGGGCGAGGTTTCGCACAGTTATCCGAGCAGCCCGAGCGGCGACGTCTGCAGGGATCCGATGTTGGGATACAGCCCTGGACACCAGTTCGTCCCGAATTTCCATGGCACTTCGCATCTGTTCGCTCATAGCAGCTCTCCTTCCGCATCGACTTCTCGATGGAAAGATACGGCGCGCCTCTGAGAAAAACTCTTAGAGGACCGCCGCCTTGAGGGCGCTGACCAAGGCGAGCTCGAGCACTGTGAGTGCGAGCGCGATGGTCAGGGGCGAAACCAGGTTCCGAGGCGTCACGATCGTTCGCTCGAACCGCGGAAACATGCAGACAAGCCCGAGGTTCACAGCCGCGAAGGTGGCTACTATCGACAGGCCTGAGAGCAGCGCATATCCCACTCCGAGATACGGAAGGACCCACTGAGCGATTGCGAATGTCGCCACAAGCGCGCCGAGGAAGTACAGCACCTCTGTGCGGGTCGACAGTACGCGGTCCGAGGAGGGATTCTCAAACAACACGTCGTTGAGGATGGGAGCGACGAGCGCGGCCATCGCGAACCCGGCGCACAGCCCCGTCGCGAGGCGTAGGGTGTTGGTCGTCTCGCGCAGACCTGCGTACGAGGTCACCCCGTCAAAGACCATCGTGGCGAACAGGATGGCCAAGAGCACCCATACCGAGGGAGAAGGCATGCCCGAGGGCCTGTTGCGCCTACCCCACCAAAGCAGCAAGGTGATTGCGACCAGGAACCCGAGGTAGATGCCGGTGTCTCGTGCGCAGACGGGAAACTGAGTCGCACCGGCGAAGAAGGATCTCTCGGGCAACTGATGGCAGATGCCGTATCCGAGCACATGAAAGAACCACTCGAGCATCGTCTCTCCAAAAACAAAACAGCAGATCGCGAATGCGACCTGCTGAGGTGTGCCGTTTGGTCGGGATGGCGGGATTCGAACCCACGACCTCTCGCTCCCGAAGCGAGCGCTCTACCAAGCTGAGCCACATCCCGGCGAGGCGGTATCCTACCAGAGATTGAGGAGTTGCGCCAATCAGGAATATTTCCCTTCACGTATCTGCGGAAAAGGAAGACCCGGTCGTTGGGGACCGGGTCTTCTCTCTGCTTCTGTGAAAAGAGCTTAGTTCTTCGACTTCCCTACCTGCACGTGGCACGCGGCGCAATACGTGGGTTCGTGGCACTTGAAGCACGCGGTCGCGCCGGCGCTCTGTGCAACTGCCCTGTGCTGGACAAGCCACGGAGTGGTTCCGTCGGACTGGGTGTGGTGGCACGAATCACACATGCTCTGCTGGTGACATCCCTGGCACTGCGCCTTGGTGTACGTTCCAGCCTTGAGCTCCGCGGCGTGAGCGAACTTCTGGGCTCCGCCTCCCGATGCGTGAGGCATGGCCAGCTGGTGACAGCCCTGACAGAAGTCAGTGGATGCGAGTGTTGCCGCTTCGCCCGAGTGGCAGAAGACGCAGGTTCCGGCGTTCGCCTTGAACTGGGTGGTGTGATCGGCGGCACCGGCGAAGTTCCGCACGAAGGTGGCCGTCTCGTGCGAGGCGGGGATCGCCTTGCTCGACTGGTGGCACGACACGCAGTCCTCCTGCTTGTGACAGCCCTTGAGACAGGTCGTGGAACCGTTCTCCGCGACGGCAGCGCCGTGTTGGATCTTCCAGGCCACGGTGAGCGAAGCTCCGACGTGGTGGCAGTTGGAGCAGAGCTCCTTGAATCCGTGGCAGTTCGCACAGGCAGCGGCGTTTGCCTTACCTGTCGCGGAGTGGAACTTCTTGAACTCGGCGTTGTGCGGGAGCTCGGTCTGGTGGCATCCGACGCAGAATGCTGCACCGATACCGCCGTCACCGTGACAGATCGCGCACGTGTCTGCAGACGCGTTTGCTGCAGCCGTGTGCTGCGCGGTCGCCTTGGCGGGCGTCTTGCCGTAGACCGTCATAGCGGGGGTGGCAGGCTTGGTCCAGTCGGCGGCGCTGTGGGACGCCGGCAACGCCTTCGTCGACGTGTGGCAGTCGAGGCAGAACTTGGTCTCGTGGCAGGCTCCGAGGCACGACTTCACGCCGACCTTCCCTGCCGCCGGTCCATGCTGGACGCCCCACGCCGCTGTCTTGTCGAATGTCCATCCGATAGCCGAGCCGTGGTGGCAGCTCGCACAGAACTTGGTCTCCTCCTGGACACCGTGGCACATGATGCACTTCTCTGCCTGTGCGCGGGAAGCGTCCCCGTGGCCCTTCTTGAACTCGGCCGGGTGCGGCATCTCGAGGCCGTGGCAGTCCGAGCAGAACTTCTCGGAGTGGCAGGTCGAGCAGTAGTTGATCTCGCTCGCGGACTTCTCGGGCATCGGGTAGTCGTCGCCCTCGCCGGCGCCGCCGTGGCCGCCCTCCTCGATCTCGTGGTCCTTGAGCTCGGCGGTGACCGAGGCGACGCGGGAGACCTCGGCGAGCGCCATCTTGCCGTGCTGGCCCTTGAAGGCGTCGGTCAGGTGGCTCGCAGGCTTGAGCTGGAAGTCAGCCGGGTGGCAGGTCGCGCAGGCCCCGGGGACCTTGGCTCCGGCCTCGAGGGAGTGGCAGCGGAAGCACGACGTCATCTTCATGTCGTTGGGCTGCGGCGTGGGGACCTCGCCGGTCTTGGGGTCCTTGTTCACGTAGGTGTAGTCGGTGTCGTTGTGCGCGACTCGGTTGTGGCACCACGTGCAGCGGATGCCGGCGTCGGAGTGCGCCTTGTGGTCGATGATGATGCCCGCCGACGGCGTTATCTTGCGGTTCTCCAGGGCGTGGCACTGGGTGCACATCTCGGAGGGCATGCCCGTCATGGCGAGGTGGTCGTTGCCGAACGCCTTGTTGAGCGGGAGCTCGTACTTGCCCGTGGCGGTCAGGTAGAGCTCGCCGAGCGCCTCGGCCTTGGCGAGCACGAAGGTCACGGGGTTCGCGTTCAAAGGCTCGTGGCACGACATGCACGAGACGCGCGAGTGCGTGGAGCGGTTGTACTGGCTGATCGAGTCGTCCTGCACCGTGTGGCAGATGCCCGAGCAGAACCAGTAGGTGGAGGTCACCCCCAGCGCGACGATGATGAAGACGATGAGGAAGAGGACTATCGTCGCAGTCCAGATGATGAAGCGCGGGCGCTTCACCGGGTCCTTGAAGCCGTTGGTGAGTCGTGACATCCCTTTGTACTCCTGATCCGCAGTTGATATCGGGAACATCTTCACAGAAAACACACGCTCCGCATACGGTACTGTATCGGGGCTTTCTACTCAAGAGAATCACCTGCTCAAATATCTTTACGGGCAAGGACATCTCACGGCCTTGGGTATGTGCCTTCTGTGGAGAGATTGTTCCAAAAATACCCCAAGGGGTATACTCTCCTCACAATCGAGCGAAAGGAAGTTCATGGCCACGTTCTACATCGACCTCGAGAGCTGCGATAAGTCCCCCGGCTGTCCCGCCGCTCGCTCTTGTCCCCAGGGTGCGATCAAGCCGGTACCGGGTGCCGCGAGGGTCGGAACCGACGGATGGTTCATCGATGAAGACCTCTGCACCAGCTGCGGGATTTGCTATCGGACCTGTCGCGGCGGAGCAGTCAAGAGACGTTAGGAGCACTCATGAATACCGTATCCGTACAGATATTCGATCGTCCCTCGCTCGCGGACTGCTTCAGCGGCGGTTGAGGTCCCTCCTGGACTCCGGAGGAGATCACAGCACTGGTCGCACGAGAGTTCGACGTCCGCTACGGCACGCGCGCCAGCGTCGAGTACCTCTCGGTCACAAAGGCCGAGAATCGCGAAGCTCATGGCGGCATCATCGCCGAGATCGAGCGCAAGGGAATGTTCTACCCCGTCACAGTTGTGGACGGCGCGCCGCTGATGGACGGATCCATCTCGTACCCGAGAATCCGCAAGGCCGTGGACGAGAAGCTTGAGCGAATGGAAGAGCGCGCCGCAGGAGAATAACGCCTGCGCGGCACGGGACGGCACTTTCTGCGACCCTTATACTGAACCGAGGGATTACGGCCTTTATGGCCTCTTCCCTCGGTTCTTTGTTTCTCAGACATGAGGGGTGCGATGGATTCAGATAAGACAAGTCCAGCCGAGGTAGATCCGGACGATCAGAGTCTCAGGGCTTCGTTCGCGCTCATCGGCAAGACCGCTATCTCACTTGTCGAAGGGGCCGGACGGGTTCCTCTCGCCCTCGCGAAATCCGCAGTCGATGCCGCAGGCACGACGTCAGGTGCTCTCGCGCATGCAAGCGTTCGCGCGAACTCGTCCTCCCGCCTGTCCAAGGCCTACGTGATCGGAGGCGCCGCACTCGTCCTCTCGATGTCAGCCGGGGTATTCGGAGCGTCCTCATCGAAAG
>CAZMJV010000029.1:0-3813 GCA_964566905.1 uncultured Coriobacteriia bacterium
ACAGCTCGACGCCGTCGATCCACATGCGGGCCGTAGTGGGGAGCAACGCGGCCCCAGAGCTCGGCGCGGTCGCCCTCACGGCGATCGACTGGGTGTTCTGTGCGGTGGTCAGACCAGAGGCGGGCTGGGCGTAGAGCCATGTGACGGTCGCGGCCTGCGCGACGGTGGCGGCTCCGAGCAGCAGTGCGAGTGAAAGGAGCAGCACTGCGACGAACGACGTGCCTCTGATCCGGTACAGACTCGGTTGTCCTTCCATGGTTCCTCCTATAGATCGCCGGTATTGCATCGCCCGGGCGTCTTATCGGAGCAGTCCCATCACTGGCCATGTATCCCCGCAGCCAAGCGGACGGGACATCTCCAACCCATAGCGAGTCGAAGATTACCATTAGATGGATAAATTAACCAGAATAAGTATATTTTGAATAAAGAGAAGCAAACTAAATGGACTGGACCCGGTTGAATACCGGACCCAGTCCATCGATGTTTGACTCTAAGTTACCCGTCCAACTACCCGGGTCGATTCAAATTCGGGACGGCGTGATCGTCGTATCCCGAGGATGGAGATTAGTGCTGGCGACGCGGCTTCCGGTCGCGATCTCCGCCGCCACCCTCACGGCGCGGAGGACGGTCGCCGCTGGGAGCGGACGACGCGGAGCCTGCGGGAGCCATGGGCTTGTCGAGGCGGTCGAGCGAGACCTTGCCGCGCTCGTCGATCTCGAGGACCTTCACGTGGACCTCGTCGCCGACCTCGAGGACGTCCTCGACCTTGCCGACGCGACCCTGGGCGACGCGGCTGATGTGCAGCAGGCCGTCACGGCCGGGGCTGAGCTCGACGAATGCGCCGAAGGGCTGGATGGAGACGACGCGGCCGTAGTACTCCTCGCCGATCTCGGGAACCTTGACGATCGCCTGGATGCGGCGCTTGGCCTCTTCTCCGCCGGTGTCGCGCGAGGCGATGAAGATGGTGCCGTCCTCCTGGATGTCGATCTGCGCGCCGGTGTCCTCCTGGATACCGCGGATGACCTTACCGCCGGAACCGATGACGTCGCGGATCTTGTCCGAGGGGATCTTGATGGTGATGATGCGGGGCGCGTACTGCGAGAGCTCCTCGCGAGGCTCGGTGATGGACTCCATCATCTTGCCGAGGATGTGCATACGGCCTGCATGTGCCTGACGAAGCGCGGCGGAAAGGATCTCGACGGTGAGGCCCTTGGCCTTGTTGTCCATCTGAAGGGCGGTGATGCCCTCGGTGGTGCCGGCGACCTTGAAGTCCATGTCGCCGAGGAAGTCCTCGAGACCCTGGATGTCGGAGAGAATCGCGACCTCGTCGCCATCCTTGATGAGACCCATCGCGATACCCGAGACCGGGCGCTTGATCGGCACGCCGGCGTCCATGAGTGCGAGGGTGGAGCCGCAGACGGAGCCCATGGAGGACGAGCCGTTGGACTCGAGGACCTCGGACACGATGCGGATCGTGTAGGGGAAGTCATCCTCGGCGGGGATCATCGGGAGCAGGGCGCGCTCGGCGAGAGCACCGTGACCGATCTCGCGGCGCTTGGGACCACGCATGAAGCCGACCTCGCCGGTGCAGTACGGCGGGAAGTTGTAGTGGTGGATGTAGCGCTTGCCCTCGGCGACGTCGATGGTATCCATGCGCTGCCACTCGTTGAGCATGCCCAGCGTGAGGACCGAGAGAACCTGGGTCTGTCCGCGGGTGAAGAGGCCCGTGCCGTGCGCGCGGGGAAGGTAGCTGACCGACGTGCTGATCGGGCGGATCTCGGTGACGGCACGACCGTCGGCACGCTCACCGGTCTCGAGCACCATGCGGCGCATGGTCTTCTTCTCGAGAGCCTTGAGCATAGCGGGGATGTCCTTGGGCCACTGTGCCTTCTCCTCGTCGGAGAAGGTCGCGGCGATCTCGGCCTTAACGGCGGCGACATCGTCCATGCGGCTGTGCTTGTCGGGGTTGTGCAGAGCGGCGGCCATCTTGTCGGCGTGAGCGAAGACGCGCTCGCGGACCTCGTCAGAGGGGGTGTAGACCGCGACCTCCATGGGGGTCGGGCCGACTGCGGCGATGAAGCGCTCCTGGATCTCGCAGAACTCGCCGAGGACCTTCTGGCCGAAGGCGAGGGCCTCGAGCATGACGTCCTCGGAGACCTCGTCGGCTGCAGCCTCGACCATCGAGATGAAGTCGCCGCTACCGGCGAGCGTGAGGTCGAGGTCGGATGCCTCGGTCTCCTCGAAGGTGGGGTTCACGATGAACTCGCCGTCGGCGTCACGCGCGATGCGGACTCCGGCGAGGGGTCCCTCGAAGGGGATGCCTGCGACCATCAGGGCAGCCGAGGCTCCCATGACGGAGATGATGTCGGGCTGGTGCTCCTGATCGGCGGAGAGGACCGTGGCGATGATCTGGACCTCGTTGCGGAACCCGTCGGCGAACGTCGGACGCAAGGGGCGGTCGATCATGCGCGCGGTGAGAATGGCCTTCTCGGAAGGACGAGACTCACGCTTGATGAAACCGCCCGGCAGCTTGCCTGCGGCGTACATGCGCTCCTCGAAGTCGACGGTCAGCGGAAAGAAATCCATGTCCTTGGCGTTCTTGGATGCGGTCGCCGCTACGAGGACGATGGTGTCGCCCTGTCGCACGACGACGGATCCGCCCGCCTGCTTGGCGATCTCGCCGGTCTCCAACGAGTACTGCTTTCCGTACAGCTCGAAACTCTCCACGATCTTACTCACGATTATCTCTTCTCCCTCTCAGCCGGACACCCCATGTGTCACGGCCTGCTCCCCTGCTGTGCGACGCCCTGTCGCATGTTCCCGACTTCCTGTCGGGTGACCGTCGGAGCAAACGGTCGCTATCGCAAGAAAGGCGGGGGAATGTCCCCCGCCCTCCGGCAGATCCTTGTGACTAGCCGCGGATCCCCAACTTGGCAATGAGCTCGCGGTAGTTCGCGACGTCCTGCTTCTTGATGTAAGCGAGGAGACGGCGGCGCTGTCCAACGAGCATCAGGAGGCCACGACGGGTGTGGTGGTCCTTCTTGTGGATCTTGAGGTGCTCGGTGAGATCCTTGATGCGCTGGGTGAGCAGGGCGACCTGGACCTCGGCAGAGCCGGAATCGGTCGGGGTCTTGCCGTACTCGGCCATGATCTGTGCCTTGACTTCCTTTGTGAGCGGCATTACTCATTCCACCTTTCGAGTGAATTCGCCTTGGACCGGGTGGGACGTCGGTGGAGACGTCAGACTAGGTCCAAGGTACGTTAGTTGTCGGAGTATACCATAGGAACGCGCGCGCATAACGCAACGCGTGCTGGTCAGCCCTGCTCCGCGCCATTTACCCCGAGTACCCCGCGGATCTGCTCGACGTCCGCGGCGATACCTGCGGTGAGCTCGGCCAAGGAACCGAACGCCTTCTGTCCGCGAATCCTGGAGACGAACTCGAGTTCGACGGATCTCCCGTAGAGATCGTCGTCGAAATCGAGGAGGTGCGCCTCGAGATAGTCGCGCGCTCCGGGGAACGTCGGAGGTACCCCGACCGATATCGCTGCGGGATGCGAGACGCCGTCAATGACTACCATCCCGGCATAGACACCCTCTGCGGGGAGCGCGACCTTGGTCTCCGGCCGCACGTTGGCGGTCGGGAATCCGATGGTGCGGCCTTCTCCCCTGCCCCTGCTCACGACGCCTCTGATGCGATACGGGGTTCCGAGAAGCTCGTTCGCGCTGCCGACCTCGCCCGCGGAGATGAGCGAGCGGATGCGCGTCGCGGTGACGGGAACTCCGCCGACCGAGTGCAGCGGGTACGGGAAGAG
>CAZMJV010000029.1:3913-20088 GCA_964566905.1 uncultured Coriobacteriia bacterium
TTAGCCTCTGACACCAGCGACACCTCCCGGGATCACGGTTGCGGGACGGAGTCCCTCGGAGACCACGTCGTGGATCGAGAGGAGACGGCCGCCGCAGACGATTGCGACGGGGCCCGTTGCGGGAGCGCCTTCGACCTGAAGGGTCTTCCCCTGGAAGAGCGGTGTCTCGACGTCCGCTGAGACCTCCACGACCGGCAGGTCGAGAGCGGCAGCGGGGTCGACGAAGTATGCGGTTGGATCGACGCAGGCGGCCAATTCGTCGAGAGTGACCGAGTCGGCGACCCCGCATCGACCGCTCGAGACGCGGCGCAGCCCGCCGAGGTGGGCTGCAGTACCGAGCGACTCGCCGATGTCACGCGCGAGCGAACGGATGTAGGTGCCCTTGGAGACATCGAAGCGCACGCCCCATGTGACCTGCGGGTCGAGTTCTATTCCGAGAAGAACTGCCTCACGAACCTGGATGGTTCGCGCATCGAGCACGACCTCCTCACCCTTGCGGGCCAAGTCGTAGGCCGCTTTGCCGTCACGCTTGATAGCCGAGTACGCGGGAGGGACCTGTTCGTGCTCTCCGACGAGCGACGCCACGAAACCGGCCGCGAAGAAGGGATCTCCCAACTCGTCGGGAACGGGCGCCGTCATGATGACCGAGCCTTCCGCGTCGTCGGTGGCCGTTTGAGTGCCGAAGACGATGCGGGCTTCGTAGGTCTTGTGGGCGGCGGTCAGGTACTGGGCGAGACGGGTCGCCGGACCGACGCATACCACCAGGAGTCCGGTGGCCGCGGGGTCGAGCGTGCCTGCGTGACCGACGCGCTTCTCTCCGAATATGCGGCGAACGCGGTTCACCACGTCGTGCGAGGTCATGCCTGCAGGTTTGTCCACCAGGACTATGCCGGAGAGTCCGCTCTCACCGCGTCGTGCCATCAGGAGACTGCCCCCGGCAGCTGAGCGAGGAGCGTGGCGAGAACCGACTCGCGCGTGCCCTCGACGGTGAAGCCGGCCGCGGCGGCGTGCCCTCCCCCGCCGAACCCACGGGCGACACTGCCCACGTCGAAGGAGCCCTTCGAGCGAAGGTTGGCGCGCACGAAGCCGTCCTCGTCTGACTTGAGGACGACCGCGACCTCGATCTCGCGCATGGTGCGTACGAGGTCGGGCATACCCTCGAGATCGTCGAGGGTCGCCTGGGTCTCGCGCATGTCGTCCGGCTCGATCCACGAGTAGACGACGTGACCGTGGTTCGCGACCGTGAGGCGCTCCATGACGCGGGCGCGCAACGCGAACGACGCATAGGTGCGGCTCTGATACACGGAGCTCGCGATCTGCGAGGGGTCGGCGCCGGCGTCGATCATCTCGGCGGCATCGCGCATAACCTGCGCGCTGGTGTTCTGGAATTGGAAGCGCCCGGTGTCGGTCATCAGCGCCGTGAAGCAGCAGGTCGCGATCGCGGGCGTGCGGGTCGCCCCCATCGCCTCGATGACGCGCCACACCAGCTGGCCGACAGCCGCGGTCTGTGAGTCGAGCACGTGGACGTCACCATACTCGATGGCGTCGGGATGGTGGTCGATGACCACGACCTTCTCGGCCGATTCGAGCAGCTGAGAACCGGTATGCAGGCGCTTGGGATTGGGCGTGTCGACAGCCACGACCACCTCGGGTGAACCGGAGAGCTCGTCGATATGCCGATAGGTGTCGAACCCGACCAGGAACGAGTAGAGCTCGGGTCCGGGGCCTTCGTCGACCAGCACGGGTGTGGCGTCGCAACCCAGCGAGCGCAGTGCCGCGACGAGCGCGAGCACCGAGCCCACCGAGTCACCGTCGGGGCGGGTGTGCCCCATCACCACCGCGGAACGCGCGCCCTTGAGGGCGGCGACCGCGGCGGATATGGAATCGGTCACGTTACTCCTCCTCGGGGTCAGGAGTCCCCTCGAGTCCGGCCTCGCGGGCCGCAGCAAGCGTGGGAGGTACGTCCCTGAGAGCCTCACCGATGCGAAACGCCTCGTCAATGCTCTTGTCGATGAAGAAGCGGAGCTCGGGGGTGACGCGCCACGTGACGCGCTTGCCCAGAGCTGTCCTGATCCGGCCCTTGGCCGACTCAAGGCCTTCGAGTACCTCGTCGTAGCGGTCCGGCTCGGTAGCGACGAAGACGTTCATGACCGAACGGTCCATCGAAACCTCGACGCCGGTGACGGTGACGAGCGTGAGACGAGGGTCGCTCACCTCCTCGAAGAGAATCGAGGAGATGATCTCGCGGCCCTGCTCGTTGATTTTGCGCGATGCGGGGGTCTGCTTCATAGCTGCCTCCTATGCCTCACGTGCGACTTCGGTGATCTTGTAGCCTTCGATCAGGTCGCCTTCCTTGAGGTCCTGGAATCCTTCGATCCCGACTCCGCACTCGTAACCCTGCTTGACGCTCTTGACGTCGTCCTTGAAGCGGCGCAGCGAGTGCATCTTGCCCTCGAACACGACCGTTCCGTCGCGGACGACTCGGACAAGGTCGTCACGGCTGAGCTCGCCGTGCGTGACGTAGCAACCGGCGATGACGCCCGCCTTGGGAACGCGGAAGAGATCGCGGATCTCGGCGGTCGCGGTGTCGACCTCGACGATGTCGGGGCTGAGCATACCGACGCGGGCCGCGTTGATGTCCTCGAGCGCCTGGTAGATGACGCGGTAGGTACGGATGTCGACCTTCTCGGCCTCGGCGAGTGCGCGAGCCTTGGGCGACGGGCGGACGCCGAAACCGATGATGACGGCGTCGGACGCATCTGCCAGCGTGACGTCGGTCTCGGTGATACCACCGACGGCCGAGTGGATGACGTTGATGCGGACCTCGGACTGATCCATCTTGTCCAGAGCGTCCTTGAGTGCCTCGATGGAACCCTGCACGTCGGCTTTGACGACGAGGTTGAGTTCCTTCATCTCGCCCTCGGCGAGGTGCTCGAAGAGGTTCTCGAGCGAGACGTGGCGCTTCTGCTCCTGGGCGCGGAGGCGCTGCTTGAGCGCGCGCTCCTCGGCGAGGTTGCGCGCCTCGCGCTCGTCCTCGAAGACGGCGAACTCGTCACCGGCGGCGGGGACGCTGGAGAGACCGACGATCTCGACCGGGTCGGACGGGAGCGCGGACTTCACGTTCTTGCCCTTGGGGTCGATCAGCGCGCGGACGCGGCCGTATGCGGTTCCTGCGACGAGGGTGTCTCCGACGCGAAGCGTACCGCGGTGGACGAGGACGGTCGCGACAGGACCGCGGCCCTTGTCGAGGTTCGCCTCGATGACGTAACCGCTCGCGGTCGTGTCAGGGTTCGCCTTGAGCTCGAGGACGTCTGCCTGGAGCAGGATGGTCTCGAGGAGCTCATCGATGTTGATGCGCTTCTTGGCCGAGACGTTCACGAACATGTTCTCGCCACCCCACTCCTCGGGCACGATTCCGTGCTCGGTGAGTTCCTGGCGAACCTTATCGGGGTTGGCGCCGTCCTTGTCGATCTTGTTGACGGCGATGACGATCGGGACGCCGGCGGCCTTCGCGTGGTGGATGGCCTCGACGGTCTGCGGCATGACGCTGTCGTCGGCCGCGACGACCAGTACGACGACGTCGGTGACGGCGGCACCACGGGCACGCATGGCGGTGAACGCCTCGTGGCCGGGGGTGTCGATGAAGGTGATCTGACGACCGTTGGTGTGGACCACCGACGCACCGATGTGCTGGGTGATTCCACCGGCCTCGGTCGCGGCGACGCCTGAGGAGCGGATGGCGTCGAGGAGCGACGTCTTACCGTGGTCGACGTGACCCATGACGGTGACGACGGGGGCGCGGGGCTTGAGATCTTCCTCGGCGTCCTCGAAGTGGAACGTGCCCTCTTCCTCGGGAGTGAGGATCCGGACGCTGCGGCCCATGTCGTCAGCGACGATCTCGACGAGCTCATCGTTCATCGGCTGGTTGACGGTGAGCGGGGTGCCCAGCATGAAGAGGCGCTTGATGATGTCGTTGGCGGGCACGCCGAGGATGTCGGCGAAGTCGCCGACCGTGATCCCGGTCTCCACCGAGACGACCTCGCCCGAAGCGTCGGCGGAACCGACGATCGTGCCGGCGGGCTTGGGAGCGGCCTCGATGCGCTCGGCCTCTTCCTTGGCGCGCTTCTCCTTCTTCTTCTTACGACGACCGGTGCCCTCGTTGGTGGCAGCGGCCACAGCGGCACGCGCCTCCTCGAGGACCTTGTCGCGCTGAAGCTTCTCGGCCTCGACGGCCATCTTGCGGTAGCGGTCGTCCTCGGACTCGGCCTCGATGGGCACAGGCTCGCCCTTGGCCGCAGGTGCGGGCGCGGCTTCCTTGGTGGCGCGCTTCTCGGACTTGCTCGCCTTGCGGGCGGCGTCGCGCTCGACCTTCGCTGCCTCCTTGACGGCCTTCTCGGCCTCCTTCACCGCTGCGAGACGCTCGTTCTCGGCGGCGATGCGGGAGAGAAGGTCGTTGGAGATGGACGGAATCGTCTGCGGCACAGCATCGCGCTGCGCCTGGTGCTTGGCTTCCTTCTCGGCCTCGATGGCGGCGAGACGCGCAGCCTCCTCGGCCTCGCGGCGGAGGCGCTCCTCCTCGCGGCGGGCGTGCTCGGCCTCCTCGGCGCGGCGACGCTCCTCGGCGAGACGCGCGGCCTCGGCCTCTATGGCTGCGACGCGCGCAGCCTCCTCGGCGTCGCGCTGCATTTCGAGCGCAGCGGAGCGCTCGGCAAGCTCGGGGCCGAGTTCTTTGCGGATCTTGTCCACATAGGCGTCGACAAGCGTCGACGCGTGGTTCCTTGCCGGTATCTTGAGCTCTTCGAGGCGCGCGAGAAGATCCTTGCTCGACATCCCGAACTCTTTTGCGAGTTCATGCACTCTCATTGTTGCCATTGGCACCACCGTCCCTACTGCGCGTCGCCCGAAGAGCACGCCGCGTCGAAATCCCGTCGAAGTCTATCGTAGTCGTCGTCCTGAAGAACGACCTTGAGACTGCTGTCGATCCGGCGCCGTTTGCGCGCCGCCTCGAAGCATTCTCCTTTGGAGCACAGGTACGCGCCGCGGCCGCTCGCCTTGCCGGTCGCATCGATCTCCACGTGTCCCTCGGGGGTTCTCAGAACCCTCACGAACGCGCGCTTCTCCGAAGAGGTGCCGCATCCCACGCAGGTGCGCTTTGTAACCTTTCGCTCCGCCATTATTCGGTCGCATCCCCCTCTTCGTGGATTCCGCAGAAACGGCTGCCCGGGCGCGCATGGTTGCGGCAGCGCACGTCGTTGTCTCCGATGTGCTCGCAGCGGCCGTCGACGGACTCCTCCGACATCTCGTCCTCGTCGATAAGCGACATGATGGGTGCGGAGATATCCCCGGCCATCGAGGCGCTCTTGATATCGATGTGCCAGCCGGTGAGGCGGGCTGCGAGGCGGGCGTTCTGACCTTCTTTGCCGATCGCGAGTGAGAGCTGGTCGTCAGGAACGATGACCGTCGCGTAGTGGGTGTCGTTGTTGATGATGACGCGCTGGACCTTCGCAGGAGAGAGGGCGTTGGCGACGTAGGTCGCGGGATCCTCGCTCCACTGGATGACGTCCACGCGCTCGCCGCGCAGCTCGCCGACGACCATGCGGACGCGCGAGCCCTTGGGGCCGACGCAGGCGCCGACGGCGTCGAGGTTGCTCTCGCGGGAGAAGACGGCGACCTTGGAGCGGGCACCGGCCTCACGGGCGATCGACTTGATCTCGACGATTCCCTCGTAGATCTCGGGAACCTCGAGCTCGAAGAGGCGACGGATCAGGTTGGGGTGCGTGCGCGAGACGACGATGGAAGGACGCGCGTTCTCGCCGCGGCCGCCCTGCTGTCCCTCGGACGTGGCGGGGTTGCGGACGTCGATGATAAGCGCCCGAAGCTTCTGGTTGTGCTGGTAGTACTCGCCCGCGGGCTTCTCGTTGCGCTCGTTGGGATTGCGCTTGAGGTCGAAGTGCGGGAGCTCGGCCTCGACGCCGTCACGGATCTTGATGATCGTGAAGTCGGGGGTCGACTGGAGCACGCTGCCGTGGATGAGCTCGTCCTTGCGCTCGATGAACTCCTTGTAGATCGCCTGGCGCGCCGCGTCGCGAATGATCGACATGATCACGCTCTTGGCGTTCTGCGCGGCGATACGGGAGACGTCGGACGGAGTGACGTCGCGCTCCTCGAACTCCTCGTAGACCTCGGTCTCGCGACCCTCCTCGTCGACGACGATGGTGGGCTCGCCCACGGGCACGCGCTCGTAGACGTAGATGTGGCCGCTCTCGGAGTCGATCGTCACGCGGGCCTCGTGCTCGAGGTCCAACACGTGCTGATAGCTCTTCGCGAGCGACTGCTCGAGACGCTCGAGCATGTAGTGCTCGTCGATGTTCTTCTCACGCGCCAGCTGTACAAGCGCGTCTCTCAGTTCGGAACTCATCAGGCGTTGCCCCTCTCTCTACCGAAGTCGACGCGACCCTTGATGCGCGCCTTCACGATGTCCTTGTAAGGAAGTGCTGACTTCTCTCCATCAATCTCGACGACAACGTCGTCGCCCTCCACCCCCACCAGCGTGCCAGTCCATGTGGCCCGACCCTCTTTGGCGTTGGTCTTGATCGTCACGTCCTCGCCTGCGAAGCGGGAGAAGTCCTCGAACTTGCGCAGCGGGCGGTCGATGCCGGGAGACGAGACCTCCAGGGTGTACGTTCCCGGAACGGGATCGGTCTCATCGAGCAACGCATTGATCCACTTCGCGGCTTCGGCGACGGCATCGAGGTTGATGCCCCCCTCACAGTCCACGAGAACGCGGATCAGAGGCTGCTTGCGCCCCCCGGTCTGCTCGATGGCGACGAGCTCGAGTCCATGCTCCGCAACGGGGCCCTCGAGCAAGTCGAGCAACTTCGATGCGATATCCTGTGCGGCCATCGGCGACCTCCTTTCAGACAAAAAGAAGCGGGCAAGCCCACTTCTCGCGACGACGACAAATTACCTACGGTGGGGATTCTACCACAGAAACAACCCCCGCAAACGGTATCCTGATTCCGCCCATATAACAGTAGAGACCGGAGCCCCTCTTGAGCAACGCCGGACGCATACTATTCGTCTCGAACCCGACCGCTCGACAGGGCGAGGCAGCGAGCCTGATTCCCGCGATCCACCAGATACTCGGCGGCAACGTGCAGCACGAGACGGTTCTCACCGAGTACGCGGGCCATGCGCTCGAACTCGCTCGCGACTGCACGGGATTCGACACCGTCGTCGCGGTCGGCGGAGACGGTACGGTCCACGAGGTCGTGAACGGGATCATGGCTCGTCCCGCGGGCGACCGCCCGCAGTTCTCCCTGTTGCCGGCGGGCTCGGGCAACGACTACCGGCGCGCCTTGGGCATCTCCGAGGACTTCACGACGGCGCTGCTGCAGCTCGTCGCTGGGCGCAGGCAGCCCGTCGACCTCGGCACGTGCAACGGAACGTGGTTCGCGAACTCGGTCGGCATGGGGCTCGATGCGCGAGTCGCCGCAAAGTCGGTCGAGCTTCGCTACTCGACAGGCTGGTCGGGACTCCCCCTCTACCTGCGCTCCCTGCTCAGCGTCCTCTTCAACCAGTACTACTCGCACCCCGCGCGTGTCACGGTCGACGACGGCGAGCCCCGAGATGAGAACTTCCTCGTCCTGGCTGCCACGAACGGACCGACCTATGGCGGGGGGTTCTTCATCACTCCCGACGCGGACCCCACCGACGGGCTCTTCGACACCTGCACCATCGACTTCATCCCGGTCTACGAGGCTCTCTGGCGCCTCGCATTCGTCATTCCCGGCAAACACACGAAGATGAAGTGCGTGCACATGGGCCGTTGCCGAAAGCTGCTCGTCGAGTGCAAGACTCCCATCGAGGCCCAGATGGACGGCGAGGTCGTCATCGGGGACCGGTTCGAGATCGAGCTGCACCCCGGAGCGATGACCTGCATCCTCCCACAACTGCCGTAACTCCTCAGGAGCAGGTCGCAATAGGAATACACACGAGAAGGACCGGAGACTTCCGGTCCTTCTCTGAGTATCGCGACCCCTCGCGAGGGGTGTCTTCGTGCGATTTAGAGCGTGAGGGCACCGTTGGGGCACGCGTCGACGCAGATGCCGCACTCGGTGCAGTCCTCGGGGCGCGCCATGACGGCGACATCCTCGAGATCGATGACTCCGTTCGGGCACTCGTCGACGCAGATTCCGCAGGCGGAGCAGAGGTTCGAATCAACTTTGACGGGAGCGGTCATGGTATCTCCAGTTTCTCGTGGTTGCGTAGCGCGCACATCATAGCCTCAAGAATCCGTGGTCGCAACGCAGAATGAACGAGTGGACAAAATTCGGCGGTACGCGGCGAATCAGCCGAGGTGTCGGTCGATGAACTCGGCCGTCTCGAGTGGGTCGAAGAGCGGGAATGAATGCGTCCTGTCAGCCAGGATCCTCTGGGCGTCGAGGCTCTGCTCGAGACAACGCCTCTCGATCTCCAGCAGACTGCGATGAGGCTCGAGGATCTCTGCCAGGTCGGCGTTGATCGCCTTGATCCGCAGTCCCATAGACTTCTTGTCGGCCCCGGGAGCCTTGATTGCCAGCACCAGACCGTCCTTCTCTGCGAGAAGGTCGGTCGCCTGTGAAGCCCGCCAGTCGCTCAGATCGGCTGCGGCGATGAACTCCTCGGGGTGATGAGCGACCCGATGGATGCGTTCGACGGCCTCGGCGAGGCAGGACTCGTCGACCCACTGCGCCACAAGCGGCAGAAACGCCGAGCAGGTCGCGGAGACGCGTGCGGCAGGCTCGCATCCGTAGAACGAGCGCGCGACCGAGTCGCAGACCTCGTCGTAGCGGTATCCGCCGGTGCCGTGGATGAAGAGCTCGCAGAACCACACCCTCAGGAAGAGGGTGAGGGTGATCGCCTTGGGTGCGAGCCGGGCGAAGTGCCCGCGTTTCGCGTTCTCGGTGGCTCCGTCGGCCGTCTCGGAGTACACCACCTCGCCGCCCGCGACCAGGTCCCACGAACCGTCGACACCCGGGCGAACGAACACGTCGAGGCGACCCGAGGGATGGAGATACCACAGCGGCAGCTCGATCAGGCCGTCCTGGACCCGCAGGTCATGGAAGGGCTGCGCTGCTGAGCGGGTATGGTGCCGGACCCTGAACTCGGCGAGCGCATCGTTGTACGAGGTGTGGAAACGCTCGGCGTCGGAGACGATATCGGTGATGAACTCGCCCCACGAACGGCTCGCGATCATCTTCGAGACCGGCAGCTGCAGATGACCCAGCTCCGCGCGAGACTCGAACTTGCGTCGGGCCCTCACGCTGAACTCTGCGGCATCCCCCGCATCCGCGACGACCTCGGCGGCGCCCGCCAGGTAACGATCAACCGAGCCTTCGACCTCCGGCAAACCGAGCGTCTCGACAGCCTCTCGGACGTGCTGCGACCAGGCCTCGACCTCGTCTGCCGACGGCGGCCGCGTGTCGGCGAACCAATGGTGTCCGTCCCCGCGTATGAGAGGCAGCGACGCACGCTGCGGCTCAGGGCTGAGACGCGGCGTCTGGAACGTCATCTCGTGCTCGACGTCGGTATCGACCACGATGTCGATCGCGGTCGACGCGGTCTTCTCCGCGATGCGATTCAAGACGAAGGACTTCGCTTGGATTCCGAGGTGGTAGATGAGCGGCTGGTGGCCGGTGAGGACGATCGGAGCGTCCACTCCCCTGTCCGGAGTGTGCGCGATACCCCACGCGTCGGTAACCGTTCGGGCGAGGTCGAGAAGCTCCATGCGCGAACGGCGGCGGCGCGTCTCGAAGTCGGCCGACTCGCCCGGGCAGGCGATGCCGCGCGCGACGAGTCCCGCCCACTCCGAGTACGCGGGCTCGAGCTCAACGGTGCTGTGCGAGGTGTCGAGCGTGCGACCCGTCACAGCAGGTCCTCCGGACGTGCGACTGCGACCGGCTCGAACGCGTAGAACGGCTCTGCCGCCTCGCACCCCGCCAGATCTCCCATGAATCGCGCACGCCTCTCGACGACGTCGAGCATCCCTCTGTTCGGCAGATGCGCGACAAACTGGCTCTCATAGCAGGCCAGAGCGCGCATCTTCACCGCGAGGTCCTCTCCGATGTCGACCAGAAACGACGCGGGAGCGTCGGTGCGGCGATGGACCGACGCGTATCGGTAGACGCGACGCGGATACCACGGCTCACCAGACATCTCGGTCTTCGTGAGCTTCGCCATGAACCTCGCCGCAACGCACAGCGAGTGCGCCGCCACGTGATCGGGGTGGGCGTCGTCGGGATACGGGATGTAGAGGATCTCCGGCCTGAGCTGGCGGATCAGTTCGGCGAGCTCGGTGCGCGCCTCGATGGAGTCGGTCAGGAATCGGTTGGTCCCGGAGAGCAGCACGCGGCGCTCGACCCCAAGCACCTCAGCCGAACGGGCCGACTCGGCGGCTCTGATCGCGGGCGAGCCCATCGGAGTCGGCTCGCCGTCGGTCAGGTCGGCGATCGCCACACGCTGTCCGCGGCGTACCATGCCGGCGACGGTGCCGCCCATCCCGATCTCGACGTCGTCGGGGTGCGCTCCGATACACAGTACGTCGATCAGACGCTCCATGCGTACCTCCGAAGGTACCGATACCAGACCTCACGGTAGAAGGCCTCGCGGGTGCCGGGGTTGTCCATTTGCGCGCCGAAGGTGCGGTCGACATTGAGATAGATGCGGTCGACCGGGATCTCGCGGACCGCGAGACCGGCACGGTACGCCTTCGCCCAGATCTCGAGCGGCAGCGCATAGCCCCGCTCCTCGAGATCGAGTTTTGCCAGCGCCGCCATCCGATAGCCCTTGAATCCGCAGAACGAGTCGGTGAGGTGCCAGCCCGTCTCCTTGTTGATGGTCTCCGTGATGCTCGCGTTGACCGCCCTGCGATCAGGCGGGACGACTCCCTCTCGGGACGACTCGGGGAGATAGCGGCTTCCCGAGATGATGTCTCCCCCCTCGAGGAGTTCCTCGAAGAACTGGTTCACATGGGACGGCTCGTGCTGCCCGTCGCAATCCATGGTCACCAAATGGTCGACCTCCATGTCGCGCGCCAGGTCGAATCCGGCGATGAGTGCGGCGCCGTATCCCTGGTTGTTCGCGAATCTGAGCAACGTCACGTCGTTTCGTTCCCCGAGAATCCGGCACGAACCGTCGGTCGAGCCGTCGTCGACCACGATGATCTCGCCGTCGTAATAGCGACGCACCTCGTCGAGGACGCATTCGATGGTCTGCGACTCGTTGTATACGGGGATCAGCACAGCCCTTTTCGGCATGCGCTGTCCTCCAGTGGTTGATTCCGTATCAGGCACGAACTCCCTCGTCTTTCTGCTCCTTGTAGCGCCAGGACGTCACGATCTCGACCTTCTCGGAGAACATCGCCTTCACCGAGCAGTACTTCTCACTGCTCAAACGAAGCGCGTCGTCGACCGCCTTGGCGTCGACATCGCCGTCGACGATGTACTCGATGGCGATGCGCTCGTAGGGCGTCGGGGGGCCCTGCTCGACCTGGCGGCCGACCACGACGACCTCGAGCCCGGCGAGCGGCTGGCGCTTCTTCTCGAGTATTCCCACGATGTCTATGGCGGTGCATCCGGCGAGGCCGTAGAGGACCAGCTGAAGCGGAGAAGTGCCTGCGTTGTCGCCGCCCTTCTCGGAGGCGACGTCCATCACGACCCCGTGACCCTGCTCGTCCCATCCGATGAACTGTCGCTTACCCGACCAGCGCACCGATATTCGGTGTTCCCCCATGACGACTCCTTACGAACCGATACCCCCGGGCGCATGTCGCGCGGGGGTGTGCGTACGTACTTTTCGCATGCATTATCGCAGAGAAGGCATCCACTCGTACGACGAGAGTCATACACATCCTCTTGTCGGGAATGTACGCTGGAAGACGTGTGGAACAGCGCCCCTCCGGGCGACGAACCGCTGCGTCAATCATAGAAAAGCTGAGAGGAGTACCCGATGCACAGGACCCGTACGAGAATCACGACGTTCCTCACGTTCCCCGGGAACGCGTGGGAGGCGATAGACTTCTACACCGCTGTGTTCCCCGGGTCGCGAATCGTCGAGGTGACTCGCTTCGAGGAGGGCGGTCCCGGCGAACCCGGCAAGGTGCTGAACGGGGTAGTTGAGCTCCTCGGCACAGAGATGATGTTCATGGATCTGGACAAGTCGCAGGTCCCTGCGTTTGCCTGGTCGACCTCCCTACTCGTTTACTGCGACGAGGACGACGAATTCGATCTGCTCTTCGAAAAGCTTTCCGCGGGCGGAATCGTGATGATGGGCCCCGAGCCGGTGCTGGACATGAGGAAGGTCGCGTGGGTCACCGACAAGTTCGGCGTGACCTGGCAGCTCGTCTTCGAATAGTCTCGCGGCGAGGCAGCACCACCACTTCGGCTACCATTGCCTGTGCGGGAGCGCGCTCCTGACGACAAACGAATGAAACGAGAACACGTGCCCAGAGTCGAGATACACGCGCTGTCATACGGAAAGGACGCGGTCGGCCGCCTTGAGGACGGACGAGCCGCTTTCATCGCGGGAGGTGCGCCCGGCGACATCGTCGAGGCGACCATCGTCGAGGATCACGGGCGCTTCGTGCGCATGAAGATCGACGAAGTGGTCGTTCCCTCCCCGCTCCGCGTGGATCCTCCCTGTCCTTATCACGCAGTCTGCGGCGGTTGCCCGTGGCAGCACATCGCCTATTCGACTCAGCTCGAGTGGAAGCGCCGTTCGGTGGTCGACGCGTTCACCAGGATAGGCAAGATCGCAGATGCCGAGACGATCGTCGCGCCCTGCACACCGTCGCCGGACGAGTGGGGGTACCGCAACAAGGTCGAGTTCGAGGTGACACGTATCGCGGGCCGACTCACGCTCGGTCTCCACGGACCTGGATCCAACGCGATCGTCCCGATCGAATCCTGTCTGCTTCTTCCTAAGAGGTTGCAGAACGCGCCGAAGTCGCTTCAGGGGGCGCTGCGGTTCTCAGAAGGCTCCGAGAACCTGGGCATCCAGCGTGTCGGTCTGCGTGCCGGAGCCAATTCGCGCGACCTCGAGATCGCCCTCTGGACCGAGCCGGGAGGATTCCCCCGCAAGCCGGTCGCCAAGACGATGAGCGACGCGATGAAGCCGACCAGCCTGGTCCGGGTTCTGCTCAAAGGAACCGCGAAGAAGCGCACGGTCAGCGGCGTCGAGGTGCTGGCCGGCAAGGGCTTCTGGCGCGAGCGGCTGGCCGGACACTCCTTCTCGATCTCTGCACCGAGCTTTTTCCAGGTGAATACCAAGGCCGCCGAGGCGATGGTCGCCCATGTCATCGAGAAGCTCGACCCCGACGGCAGCGACCGGGTGCTCGACCTCTACTCGGGAGCCGGCACGTTCACGCTCCCGCTGGCCGAACTCGCCGGAGACGTCGTCGCGGTCGAGTCTTACGGCAGTTCCGTTCGCGACCTGAGGCGCAACCTCGAGATGTCCGAGCTCTGGGCGGAAGTCGTCGGCGGAGACGCGGCGCGCGAACTCCCCGGTCTCGGATCGGTCGACCTCGTCGTGGTCGACCCTCCGCGCGCAGGACTGGGCGCGGACGTGGTCACCGCTCTGGGTGCGACCGGGGCGCGCAAGATCGCCTACGTGTCCTGCGACCCAGCCACGCTCGCGCGCGACCTTCCCGGACTGCTCGAGGCCGGATATAGGTTCGAGTCGGTCACGCCCTTCGACCTCTTCCCGCAGTCCTACCACGTGGAGACGGTGGTTGTGCTGTCGAAGGTCGAAGACTGATCGCGGGAATGGGAGTTGAGCAGCATGACGAACGAGCGTGTGTTCAAGATGGCGTTTTCCAGCGTGTACCCGTTGTTGGTGAAAAAGGCCGAGCGCAAAGGGCGCACCAAGTCCGAGGTCGATGAAGTGATTCGCTGGCTGACGGGATACGACGACTCAGGCCTGCAGGCGCAACTTGAGAAGAATGCCGACTACCAAACCTTCTTTAGCGAGGCCCCGCAGATAAACCCGAACGCCCCTAAGATCACGGGGGTGATCTGCGGCCATCGCGTCGAGGAAATCGAAGATCCGCTCATGCAGAAAGTCAGATGGCTCGACAAGTTGGTCGACGAATTGGCCAAAGGGCGGCCAATTGAGAAGATTCTGAGAAGTTGAGACGCAAGAGCATTCGCTCGGCATAAGGTTACTTCGACTATGTCGATGAGAACGAGCTATTCCATGTGAGGGAGACTTAATAAATGGCAGGCAACAGAACGATATGCACCACGAACGATGTCGATTACCTGTCAATCAGAACGGCGATGACGTCCGGTGCGCGAACGGTCGAGGAACTGGTCGAACTCACAGGAGTTTGCACTGAATGCGAAGGATGCACGGGCGAACTGGCCACCATACTTTCCTCCGTTTGTGGCTGTAAGAAAGTCTCTCTTGAAGCCGTGGTGAGCGCCGTTGAAAACGGCGCCGATACCGTAGAGAAGGTCGGAGAGATGACGGGTGCCGGAACGGGCGTGGATGAAGGGACCGGCGAGGCCTGCGGGAAGTGCAAGGGTCTCATCCAGAACATCATCGACCTCGGACGGTAAACAGGCATCCGTCGGTGTGCGCGCGGCGCGCGGTCGACGAATGAACGAGTGATGACAAGGGGCGGCGAATTCAATCGCCGCCCCTTTATCGTTCCCGGGGAACATACTTCATGCGATGAGCTTCCCGAGGAGACTGCGATGACGAGCTCGGAAATGCCCCACTCATGGCTCTCAGTCGCCAGCCTTCAGGAATGGCGTGATTGGCTGGCCGCGAACCACCGCCGGGAATCCGAGGTCTGGTTGGTGATTCGCAAGGTGGGTTCAGCACGACCCGGAATCTCACTCGCCGACGCCGTCGTCGAGGCCATACGTTTCGGATGGATCGACGGAAAAGCGCGGTCTCTGGATGAGCACGGCTACCTCGTCCGCCTCACGCCCCGCAAACCCGGGAGTCTCTGGTCGAAGATCAACCGCGAACGCGCCGAGACTCTGATCGCCGAAGGGAAGATGACCGAGGCGGGGCTCGAGACGGTCCGCGAGGCGCAATCGAATGGGCGTTGGCAGACGGCGTACAGTTCGCTTGAGACGCCCGACACGCCGCCCGACCTGGCCAACGCCCTGCGGGAGAAATCCGGTGCGGAACGCGCCTTCGAGGGCTGGTCGAATAGCGAGCGGCTCCAAGCCGTCAGGTGGGTGGGCGACGCGAAACGGCCCGAGACCCGACAGCGTCGAATCGACGAAGTAGTCGATCGTGCACTGAACAATAGACGGATGAGCGAGTAATCTGCGCACAAGGCAATTTCTGCCGATGACTACGAGGAGTGCACAGATGTCCATCAGCGAGCAGAGGTTGGAACTGATCAAAACCATCTTGGAGGACGACTCCATCGCCGCCGAGGAGGACGAGGTCCTACACCTCCTGCTTCAGGAGCGGGTGACCGCGAACCCGATCATCGAACACGACAGCGAGCTCACCGTCGGGCAAAGAGCGGCAGATCGCTTGGCGCGATTTGCCGGCAGCTGGACCTTTATCATCATCTTCTTCATCGTGCTGGCGTTCTGGATAGCACTCAACGCGTATTGGCTGGCCAAACCCTACGATGCATACCCCTTCATCCTGCTCAACTTGATCCTCTCGTGCATCGCGGCGATCCAGGCCCCGGTGATCATGATGAGTCAGAACCGTCAGGAGGAGAAAGATCGACTCCGGGCCAAGAACGACTACAAGGTCAACCTGAAGGCCGAGATCATCATCGAGGACATCCACGAGAAGCTCGACGCGATCATGCAGGTAGTGGAGCAGCTGAGCGCACTGGAGAACCAGAACAAGTGATGCAGCACATCTCCGAGCACACTTCGATCTGGAAGGACGCGGAGACTCAGTACGTGAGAAAGGGAGACGGCCCCTCGTCTCCCTTTGTCTTGCTCGGGTGCCGCTCGCCAGTGGCCGCAGGATGTGAAAATTTCTCAAAATTCTCTACTAATTTTTAGTATCTGTTGGTACTGTTTCGCAACGGAAATTTCCGAGGGAGGGAATGCCCGTCACTTCATGGCCGTGCTCAAGGAATCAAGAACGGGGTGATCTGAGTGAGGAAACGTTTTGTGATCTGGCTGGCTCTCGCTCTGCTTCTCGCTAAC
>CAZMJV010000030.1:0-18598 GCA_964566905.1 uncultured Coriobacteriia bacterium
CCCTCCGCGTCCTCGCCGGCACCGCTCGGGAACTCCACTCGCGCCTGACCGGACCCGCCGTACCAGGGAAGGTCGAGCGCGAGCTGGGTCTTGTTCTTGGCGATCGTCGTCGCCTCTTTGCCGGCGGCCCATACGAGCAGTGCGTCCGCATCGGATGCGCGCGCCTTGATGAGCTGGGCCGACATGTCGGTGTCGCCCGCGTTGAAGGTCTCATCGGCCACGATCTCGATCCCGTACTCGGATGCCATCTCGAGAATGAGCCCCCGACCATCTCGACCGTATCCCCCCGCATCGCTGAGGAGGGCTACGCGCGTGTGCCCCTGTTCGCTCATGTGCGAGAGGATGAAGGGAATGACGATGCGGTTGGACCAGGGTGTCTGGAACACGTTCGAGTCGAACACGTCGGTGATAGCGGTTCCGCCCGCAGGCGAAAGTTGCACGATTCCGGCGCGGTCGACGTCCCCCCGAATCGCCATCGAGGTACCCGTACCCGTGGCGCCGATGAGGGCGATCACCTTGTCGCGCTCGATGAGTTTTGCGGCGGCCGCTACCGCACGGGAGACGTCGGTGCCGTCATCCTCGACGATCACCTCGATTTTGTGCCCCGATATCCCGCCGGCAGCGTTGATCCGCTCGACCTCGAGGTCGAGCGCCTGTTTGGCTGACTTCCCCATGGAGGCGTATGTTCCGGTGAGTGAGGTCACGGCTCCGATGCGATACACGCCGTCGTCGACCTTCTCCGCCCCGCAGCCCGTCAGGACGACGCCCGCGCACAACAACACGCCTGCCAGGAAGGCGGCGGTTATCTGGCGGGAGCTCTGTCGGCGTACGCGGCGGTGAGGGGGCACGTGGCTCCTAGAGGGCCGAGATCTCCTCCTGGGACACAAGCGTGACCGGCTTGTCTGCCAGGAGAACCATCGCTCGGTCGATATCGGCCACATTGAGGACCACGTAGGTTGAGATGAGCGAGTAGACGTATTCGATGTTGACTCCGGCGTCGGCGACGATCTTCAGGACGCTCGCAAGCCCGCCGGGCACGTCGGGGAGATCGAGGCAGAGCACGTCGGTCATCTTAACGGTGAAGCCAGCGGCGGAGAGCGCCTCCTTCGCGCGTTCGGGGGTGTCGACGACGACGCGAACGATTCCGTAGTCGGCGGTGTCCGAGACAGAGAAGCCGCGGATGTTCACCCCCGCGTTTCCCAGTACCTCCGTCACCTCGCTGACACGTCCCGCCTTGTTCTCGATGAACACGCTGAGCTGTTGGACGTTCATCGGACCCCTTCCTCGCTCATCAGGGCGCGTCCCGCTTGGAACGCGGCCAAGTTGGCCTCCACCGTCTTGGGAGGCACACGTTTTGCGATGACCTCTTTCCAGACTTCAACATCGAACGGAAGCGCAGTCGAGAGTGCACCCATCAAGACGACGTTCGCGCTGCGGGGGCTGCCCGCACGCGTGGCCATCTCGGTGGCATCGAAGATGTGTGCGCCGACGGACTCGAGATCGTCATGGAGATGGGTGGGCATCTTGGAGTCGCCGACAAGAACCCCGATGGGGGCGATGGTCATGTCGTTGACGATGAGGACGCCGTCTTTCTTGAGGAAGGGCAGGAGGCGGCGGGCCTCTATGAGCTCGAATGCGACGAGGTGGTCGACGGAGCCAAGGTCGGTGATGGGCGCGTAGACCTTCTCTCCGAACCGCACGACGGTGTCCACTCCCCCTCCGCGCTGGGACATTCCGTGGACCTCGGAGAGCTTGACGTCGAGTCCAGAGGCGGCGGCGACTTTGGCGAGAAGGTCGGCTGCGAGGATCGTGCCTTGTCCACCGACTCCGCAGAGCATCACGGTTGTTGTCGTCATGGTCACTCGCCTCCCTTGTCGCCGGCGCGGGAGATCGCACCGAATGCGCAGACTTGAACGCACTGGCCGCATCCGACGCACACGATCTCGTCGATGTGCGCGGTCCCGTCCGTCTCCGACTTGGCGATGGCAGGGCACCCGAGAGCGATGCATGTGCCGCATGCGGTGCACTTGTCATGGTCGGTTCGGTAGGGTTCCTTGCGCTCCTTGAGCAACAACGCGCAGGGGGCGCGGAAGACGATCACCGAGAGCTCCGGCGCGGAGGTCTCCTCGCGAAGTGCCGTGCGGATCGATCGGATGTCCTGGGCATCGACTGTCCTGACGCGGGGCACGCCGAGTGCTCGGACGACCGTCTCCAAATCCATCTCGACGTTCTGGCGGCCCTGGAGCGTGATGCCGTTGACGGGGTTGCCCTGGTGTCCCGTCATCGCTGTGATGCGGTTGTCGAGGATCGCGACGGTACCCGCACCGCCGTTGTAGACGGTGTTGAGGAGCGAGGTCATCCCCGAATGCGTGAACGTCGAGTCACCGATGGTTGCGACGATGGGACGACCCTCGAGCGCCCCCGAGATCTCGAGCCCGTGGGCCATGGAGACGGACGCTCCCATGTCGACGCATGAGTCGACTGCGGAGAGCGGGGCGAGCGCACCGAGCGTGTAGCACCCGATGTCGCCGGTGACGACGGCCTTGATGCGTCGCAGCTCGGCGAACACGGGACGATGCGGACAGCCCGGACAGAGGATCGGCGGGCGCGGTGGAAGGCTTGTGTCCGGCTCGTAGGCGACCGGAGTCGACATGCAGAACGCACGTCGGATTATCTCCGGCGAAAGCTCTCCTCGTCCGGTCAAATCGAGCGGCTCGACTGCGATGCCGAAGGACTTCACCGCAGTCTCCAGATATGCGCACGCCTCCTCGATCACGTAGACCTTCTCGACCGAGTCGGCGAACGCGCGGATCGAGTCGGGGTGAAGCGGGAACGGCATCCCGATCTTGAGGACCGATGCATCGGGAAGCGCCTCTCGGACGTACTGGTAAGACACACCCGAGGTGATGACGCCGACCTTCGGGGAGCGCCGCTCGATGCGGTTGATGGCGTCGGGGCCCTCGTTGGTGTTCTCGCCTGCGTATTCGGAAAGTCGCGCGATGCGCTCGTCGAGGTCGACCCGGCGCTTGCGGGCCATCGCCGGCATGGAGACCCACTTCGCGAGGTCCTTCTCGTATGCGAACTCGGGAGCCTTGTCGGGCTCGCCGACCTCAACGAGCGACTTGGAGTGCGAGATGCGCACGGTAGAGCGGATCATCGCCGGCATGTCGAACTGCTCGGAAAGGCTGAAAGCGAGCTTGGCGAACCGAGACGCCTCCGCCGAATCTGAGGGCTCGAGCATCATGACGCGCGCGAATGCGGCGTAGTTGCGGCTGTCCTGCTCGTTTTGGGAGGAGTGCATTCCGGGATCGTCGGCGGCCAAGAGGACCAGGCCGCCGCGGACGCCGATATAGGCGATGGTGAACAGAGGGTCGGCGGCCACGTTCACGCCGACGTGCTTCATCGTGACGAGGGAGCGCTTGCCGGCCATGGAGAGACCGATCGCGACCTCGAGGGCCACTTTCTCGTTGGGTGCCCACTCCGCATAAGTCTCGGGTAGCGAACCGAAGTATTGCAGGGTCTCGGTCGACGGCGTTCCGGGATACCCTACCCCGAACTTCACACCGGCCTCCCAGGCCCCCTGTGCGATCGCCTCGTTTCCCGACAAGAGCGTCTTGGACACGTAGCCTCCTGACATCGATGAGAGTCAATCTTAGCATTGACCAGCAGGTTCGATGTCGGTTTGGACCGCGTTGCGGTCGCAAATGGTGGAGCGCTCCACGCGAGCGGTGAAGCGGTGGCCAAAGGCCCTCTACGGTCGGGTAGCCCCCACGTAGTCGCGACGTGCGCTCAGGGTGCCGTAGCGGACCACGTCACCGGTCTGCGGTGCATGGATGAAGCTCCCGCCCCCGACGTACATGCCGACGTGATGGATCGCCGATTGGTCGGTGTCCGTGCCGAAGAACACGAGATCCCCGGGTTGGAGAAGGTCGGTGCGGTCGGGCGGGATATACCCTCTGATGGCTGAGAACTGAAGACGTGAGTTTCGGGGAATGGTGATCCCAATCTCTCGGTAGGCGTACTGCGTGAGGCCTGAGCAGTCGAACGCCTCCGGTGTCGATCCTCCCCAGAGATACGGAACGCCGAGATACTTCTTGGCGGCCTCCACCGCTTCGGGGTGCGGCGTACCGAGCGCGTTCGGATCGAATTTCCTGGTGATCCCGGTGCCCGACACGACGGGGACCGTTGCCTGCCCCCCGGGTGAAACGACGTTCGGCGTCCCGGCGGACGCACGCGCCGCGGCTTCGCGGGCGGCCGCTTTCGCTGCGGCTTCCTCACGGGCCTTCTGTTCTGCGATGAGCGCCGATATCTCACCGTCGAGAGAGGCGATCAATGCCTGCTGCGCTGCGAGCGCCGTCTCGATCCTCGCCGCGTTATCCTGCGCGCTCTGCTCGAGGATCTTCTGTTCGGCCAGCCGCTGGGAAAGAGTGGTCTGACGAGCACTCACTTCCGCGCGTGCATCCTTGACCGCACCGACGAGCTTGGCGTCGTTCTGTGCGATCTTTCCAAAGTAGCTGAGGCGCGTGATGAACGACGAGAAGTTCGACGAGCCGAGCAGGACCTCGACATAGCTCACTCCCCCGATGCGATAGGCCTGGTTGACCCTTCGGCCAAGCGCAGCTTTCGCAGTGGCGAGGTCCTGTTCGGCTTTCGTCGCGTCGACGCGCGCAGCGTCGATCTGCTGATTGGTGAGTGCGAGGCTCTCCCGGACTACCGCGAGGTCCTCCCCTGCGGTTTCGAGCTCCGCAGTGAGCGCGTCCATCTGGGCGCGCGCAGCGGCTGCCTCGGATTGCTTCTGTTCGATTTGAGTCGGGGTTGCTATCGCGCCGGACGGCCACATGAGCACGATCGCGACCGCGACCGCCAGAACTCTCGATGTGACATGCGAAACCGGTGCCACGGGTCGCCTCCTGCGATGAATGGTCTGCTGATGGAGGTCTACCGACGCGAATGTATCACGAAACGACCCCCCGTCAAATTAATGAAGGAGGGTCGTCGCGAAAACGTTACCGAATTATTCTATTTCACGTGGAGAAGGGTGAACACCTTCGCACCGGCGGGGAGCTTGTCACGCCCGGACAGGAAGTCGAGCTCCATGACGAACGCGAAGCCGGCGAGCTTCGCACCGTTGTTCGCGACGAGCTGCGCCTTGGCGCTCGCGGTTCCGCCGGTCGCCAGAACGTCGTCGACGACGAGAACAACGTCGTCGGGACCGATACCGTCGATGTGCATCTCCAGCTGGTCGGTGCCGTACTCGAGGTCGTAGGTGACCGAGGTGATCTCCCAGGGGAGCTTGCCCGGCTTGCGTGCGGGGACGAAACCGGCGCCTAGAGCGTAGGCGATCGGCGCACCGAAGATGAACCCGCGCGCCTCTGCGCCGAGAACCTTGGTGATCCCTGCGTCGGCGAACTCGGCTACGATCGCGTCGACTGTGGCGCGGAACATCTCCGCGTCCGCCAGAAGCGGCGTGACGTCCTTGAACATGACGCCCTCTTTGGGCCAATCCGGAATGTCACGAATGTACTTGCTGATGTCCACGGGTTCCTCCAGTGCTGCGAATCGATTCGAATCAAGACACGCCAACAAACGTGGATACGATACCACTATCGCGTGAATTGTTTTATGGATGCGTTCAGTCGGTTGTGTCGAGCTGCTTATCGAGAGCCGATTTGAGCAGCGAGCGCTTGATGGAGTCCGTGAGGCGTTCGAGTTCGCGAAGCGTCTCGTTGCCTTGGCGCTTCGACTCCGGGGTCTTCGAACGGATCGTTGGTGCCACGATCTGCGCGAGGAGGACGGCTTCGCGGTCGGCCGCCGTCGCGAACGGGCGCAGGTGTCTCGGGTCGATCCCGAACGAACGGAGCTCCCATGCCGACTGGATGAGCGTGAACGCGCTGCCGTCGATGACCGGGCCGCTGGGCCCCTTCTCGATCTCCAGAAGCCCGAACTGCGCGAGTTCGCGGACGAAAGTCGCGGGAATGGAGAGGATCTCGTTCACGGTCTCGAGCGACTGCATGCTTCCCTCGAAAAGTTGCACCGCACTTTGAGCGGCCTCGCTCCCCGTGGAATCGAGCTCTGCGACCTCGTCTCCCCGATCCATCGCGGAGAGCTTGGTGCGAATGACGGAGAGCGGGTAGAAGTGCATCTTCTGGAGCTTGAGGATCGCCTCGAGGCGTTCCACGTCGCGCTGAGTGAACTTGCGATATCCACCGCTCGTACGCATAGGCTCGATGAGACCCTCGTCCTCGAGGAATCTCACTTTCGAGACGGTCAACTCGGGGTACGTGGACTGGAGTTTGCGGACGACCTCGCCGATCGTCAGATAGTCCTTGGCCACCCTACGCCTCCGATTCGCGCTTGAGCGTCATGGAGAATATCCCGATTTGAACCAGGGACCCCTCTTTGAGCGCCGCGGACTCGATGAGCGAGCCGTCGACCCACGTTCCGTTGAGCGATCCGAGGTCCTTGATGTGGACGATTCCGTCCTCCAGGGTGACGATCGCATGCTTGCGAGAGACCGTCATGTCGCTCAGGAAGATGTCGCAATTGGGATCGCGGCCGATGCTGAGCGAAGGACGGTCGACATAGAAGACCGCGCCCACCTGAGGTCCCTTGACCACGACGAGCGCCATGCCTTCCGCAGTCGTCGGGGCGCTCTCTGCGACCTGGCCCGTCTGTACCACCACAGGGGCGAACGACTCGGTGCTACCGACCAGCTTGAAGCCGCAACGATCGCACTCGCGCTGGCCTGGATCGACCGAAGCGCCGCATACCGGACATGCTCCGTCAATCATAAGATGCTCCTTAGGCAGGGCTTGAGCCTCCAAGGCGGTCGAACGTCGATCGGATCTCTTCCTCGACCGCGTCCACGACCTCGATGTTCTCGAGGAGGTTCTGACGACGCTCGTCGGTCAAGCGGTTGCGCACGTAGGGATCCTCGAGGATCTCCGCGAGACGTCGTCCGCCTTTGATCTCGTCGGTGACGTACTCGATCACACGCTCCTCGACGACATCTCCTCCGAAGCTGTCGAAGAACTTCTGAAGCTTGGTTTCGATACTCATCAGATCTCCCTTCCGGCCCTATGACGAGGCCTTCACTGGGGGCTATAACCAGATTGTACCTCAGTGCGCTGAGGTTATTATCGAGGTTGAGGGTTAACCTTCAACTGCAGTTTCAGGGCTTTCTGCCAGCTCTTGCGCGAGTTTGAGCTCGCGCTCGGAGTATGATCCCGCGACGAAATCGATCCCCATCGTCGAGGAGAACGACGACGCGATCGCATGAGCCATCGTGTTGATATCGGGTACCTCGTCGAGCAGGTCCGCAAGTGTGGATGCGCCGTTCCTGAGGGCCTGGGTCTGCTTCGCATCGAGACGGAACACGGTCGCCTCGCGATCTACGTCGCGCGAGCGAACGAAACACCCGTGCTGAAGGACCGTGTCACCCAGCCAGACCTGCGCCGATCCGGAGAGTTTCGCCGCGCCTGAGCAGAGGTCGGCCGGTGTGGAGGTCAGATAGCAGGACCCGGTAAGGCTCGCCTTCTGCGTTCCCTGCTCGATCGCCACGTCTACGCCGAGCGCGGTGAACGCCGCCACAAGGGCCTTGGAGATGTGGAGATACGACTGCTTCACTCCCGCAGGAATGCCATGCGTGCGCGAGGCGACGAACGAGTAGGTGAGTTCGTCGTCGTGGAGAACGCCTCTGCCGCCTGTGAACCGGCGCGCCAAGGTGATGCCTTGGGATTCAGCAAAGTCGAGGTCTACCGTATCGATCCGTTGGAACCTTCCGAGTGTCGCGGTCGGGACTTCCCAGCGATACAGGCGCAATGAGGGCGGTGAGTCTCCGTCTTCGACGCAGATCTGCACCGCCCTGTCGAGCGCCATGTTGTACCTGCCCGGAAGGGCAGGGTCGCTCAGAAGCCTCCCAGAGAGAAGCTTGTCCCCCATCAGGCCTCGGGGACCCAACGAAGCTGCGGTGAACGGGCCGCAGCGGCCTCGTCCATCCTGCGGACGGGGGTCGAGTACGGGGCACCCTTCACGAGCTCCGGATCCTCCTCGATCTCGCGAGCGATGTGGAGCATCGCATCGGCGAAACGGTCGAGGTCGGCCAGAGAGTCCGTCTCAGTCGGCTCGATCATCAAAGCTTCTTCGACGATGAGCGGGAAGTAGACCGTGGGCGGGTGGAATCCGTAGTCGAGCAGGCGCTTCGCTACGTCCAGCGTGCGCACGTCGTGCTCGCGCTTCTGACGTGCGCCCGAGATGACGAACTCGTGCATGCACGGGCGGTTGTGAGCAACATCGAATGCACCGGAGAGGCGAACACGCAGGTAGTTCGCGGCGAGGACAGCGTCGGTAGCAGCCTCGCGGACGCCGATTCCGCCGATAGCGCGGATGTACGCGTACGCGCGGACCATGATCGCGAAGTTACCCCAGGAGGAACGAACTCGGCCGATGCTCTGCTCGGGGATGAACCAGCTGAATCCACCATCTTCGAGACGAATGGGAACCGGTCCGGGGAGGAACTCGGCGAGCGCGTCGGATACGCACACGGGGCCGGCACCGGGGCCGCCGCCGCCGTGAGGCGTCGAGAACGTCTTGTGCAGGTTGATGTGCATGGCATCGAAGCCCATGTCGCCGGGACGGCCCCAGCCCATGATGGCGTTGAGGTTCGCACCGTCGCAGTACGCGAGCGCTCCGACGGAGTGGACGAGCTCGGTGATCTTCTGCGTGTTCGAGTCGAACAGCCCCAGAGTGTTGGGGTTGGTGAGCATGAACGCCGCGACGTCGGTATCAAGCGCGGCCTCGAGGGACTCGAGGTCGACCTGACCCTTCTCGTCCGAGAGGATCGTCACGACCTCGTAGCCGCACATCGCGACCGTAGCGGGGTTGGTGCCGTGTGCGGAGTCGGGAATGATCACGCGGGTGCGGTGCGTCTCTCCCCTGCTCTCGTGATACGCCTTGATGCACATGAGGGCGGTGAGCTCGCCATGCGCGCCGGCTGCAGGCTGGAGGGTGCAATGCGGCAGGCCGGCGATCGCCGAGAGTGACTCCGCGAGGTCCACCATGAGCTCGAGAGCGCCCTGGATGTCCTCCTCGGGCTGAAGAGGGTGCAGACCGGTGAAACCAGGAAGGCGCGCCATGTCCTCGTTCACACGGGGGTTGTGCTTCATCGTGCAGCTGCCCAGCGGATAGGGGCCCGAGTCGACGCCGAAGTTCATCGACGCGAGGTGCTGATAGTGACGGGCGATCTGGCCTTCCGAGAGCTCGGGAAGGTTCAGCGGGGAACGACGGGCGGAGCCGCCGAAGGCGACGTCCAAGTCGATCGCAGGCACGTCGAGCGCGGGAGGTAGCGAACAGGACGCGCCCGGAACGCTCATCTCGAAGATCAGTTCACGAGGACCGCGAGTGGGGGCCTCGGCGGGAATGCGCTTGTCGTCGATCACAGCGAATCGACCTCCTTTACGAAGAAATCGATCTCGCCGCGGCTGCGCTTCTCGGTGACCGCGAACACGATGACGTCGTCGTCATACTCCTCTGAAAGCTCGGCGGCGCGGACGCCCGCCAGTATGCCGACGTCCTTCATCGCGGAGAGGAACGCCTCGACGTCGCCGTCGTAGCGAAGTGCGAACTCGTAGCCGAAGGGCGACTCGTCGAACGGAGAGAACGCCTCGGTCTCGAGCAGCGCGTCGTGCAGGTAGTGTGCGCGGGCAACGCAGAGTTCCGCGGTCGAAACGAGACCGGCACGCCCGGAAGCGGCGATGTACACGCCGATCGCGGTCGCGCACAGCGTCTGGTTGCTGCAGATGTTTGACGTGGCCTTCTCGCGGCGGATGTGCTGCTCACGCGTGGAGAGCGTCAGCACGAACCCCTTGGCGCCGTCCTGGTCGTGAGCGCGTCCGACGATTCTGCCGGGCATCTGACGGACGTGCGCCTGACGGCACGCGAAGAGTCCGATTCCGGGACCGCCGAAAGCCATAGGAAGTCCGAGAGGCTGGCCCTCGGCGACGACGATGTCGACCCCGTAGGTCGCAGGCGTCTCGAGGATCGCCTGCAGCAGCGGGTTGACCGCGACGACCGCGAGCGCCTTTCGGGCATGAGCGGCATCGACGATCGGCTGCAGGTCGCAGAGGCGTCCGAGAAAGTCGGGGTTGGAGACGAGCACGCAGGCGTGGGTCTCATCGACCAGCTCCGCGATCTCCTCGGAGTCGACGATCGTCACGTCGAGAACACCGGCGTGAGCGTAGGTCGAGAGCGTCTCGAGCCACTCCGGGTGGATTGTGGCCGATGCGAGGACGCCGGTGCGCTTGGTGAGTCTCGCGGCCATGAGCGCCGCCTCCACCATCGCAGTGGCGCCGTCATACATGCCGGCGTTCGCAACCTCCATGCCTGTGAGCTCGCAGACAGCGGTCTGGAACTCGAAGATGGCCTGGAGCGTGCCCTGGGAGACCTCAGGCTGATACGGGGTATAGGCGGTGAATATCTCGGGGCGCCTGATCACGTGGTCGACGATCGAGGGGCAGTAGTGGTCGTAACAACCGGCCCCCATGAACGAGATGACCTCGCCGGCGGGCTCGTTGCTTCCCGCGAGTGACGAGATGTGGGAGACGAGCTCCATCTCCCCCATCGGGTCGGGCAGCTCCGCGATCGGCCCGTCGAGCAGGACGCTCGCAGGCAGATCCGCAAAAAGCTCCTCGGGCGTCGAGAAGCCGACAGCGCGCAGCATACCTTCGCGCTGCTCGGGACTGATGGCTCTGTAGTCCATGGGTGTTAGCCTCCGATGAGAGCGTTGTACGCGTCGATGTCGAGAAGCGAATCGAGCTCATCGGTGTTGGAGACGAGAAGCTTGATCATCCATCCGGCGTCGTGGGGGTCGGAGTTGACCGTCTCAGGCGAGCCGTCGAGCTCGGGATTGACCTCGATGACGCGACCCGAAACCGGCGTGATGAGCTCGGAGACCGACTTGACCGACTCGACCTCGCCGAACGTGTCCCCGGCCTCGAACTCGTCGCCCTCAGCGGGCAGGTCTACGAAGACGATGTCGCCCAGCTGATGCTGCGCGAAGTCGGTGATTCCCACCGTCGCGATGCCGTCCTCGACGACGACCCACTCGTGGTCGGGCGAAAACTTGAAGTTCTCGGGGTAGCTCATATTTGAATCCCTTCTCGGATAAAAACGACTATGAAAGCGAGGTCGTGGTGACGAACGGGGGCTTCACGACGGTCGCGGAAGCCGTGTTCTTGCGGATGCGGACCTCGAGCTCCTGGCCGAGGCTCGCGAGCTCGACCGGGACGTATGCGGTGGCGATTCCGTATCCCAGCGTCGGAGAGAAACTGCCGCTCGCAACGATACCCACCTCCTCGCCGTTGTGCAACACGGGATACCCGGGGCGCGGAACTCCGGTGCCCTCGGCGAGTCTGAGTGCGACGAGCTTCTTGGTGACGCCCTTCTCCCGGATGCGTGCGACGGCATCGGACCCGATGAATCCGCCCGTCTTGCGGACGACCCAACCGAGGCCGGCGGAAATGGGATCGATCGTCTCATCCATGTCGTTGCCGTAGAGGGAATAACCCATCTCGAGGCGGAGCGTGTCGCGGGCGCCGAGGCCAACGGGGGTGACTTCGGCGAAGCTGAGGAGCGCACGCCAGAGTGCGGGTGCAGCGGCGACGGGGCAGACGATCTCAACGCCGTCCTCACCGGTGTAGCCGGTGCGGGCGACCATCGTCGGGATCGTGTCGAGCAGAGCCCCTTCGATGTGGAAGCGGTCGGGAGCCTCGTAACCCTCACCCGCGAGTTCGGTGACGATGTCGAGCGCCGAGGGACCCTGGACAGCAATGAGCGCGACCTTGTCCGACTCGTCGATCAGCTCGAGGGTGGGGACACCCTCGCAAACCTCGCCGGTCTCGGGGAGATGCGCCTGCAACCAAGCGAAGTCCTTTTCCCTGTTGGAAGCGTTGGCGATGATCATGAACTCGATATCGCCAGTACGGTAGACGATGAGGTCGTCGATGATGCCGCCGTCCTCGTTAAGCAGCAACGAGTACTGAGCCTCACCGATTTCGGCGATCTTGGAGAGGTCGTTGGTGAGCATGCGCGAGAGAAACGCCTCGGCGTCGCGGCCGAATACGCGGAACTCGGCCATGTGTGAGACGTCGAAAATTCCGACCGAAGAGCGGCACGCGTTGTGCTCGTCGATGATCCCCGAGTACTGAACGGGCATCTCCCAGCCAGCGAACGGAACCATGCGCGCGCCGAGGGCGATGTGCTCCTCGTGGAGCGGCGAGCGCTTGAGGGGCTGGGACGGGTCGTGAGACGTCATTCTATTCTCCTTGTTTGACGGAAGGATCAGGCACTATCGGAGTGTCGGCCAAAATCTCTTTTTCGGCAACCTTGGATCCGCCGAAGACCGAACGCCATACGCGAGTGAACACGATGGAGACCTTCTCGAACACCGAGGGCTCTGCGACGGCGTCCGTTGCCACCAGCTTCGCGGTCGCCAGCAGCTCGGTCCCTTGCACCCAACTGATGGTACCCAGCTGGTCTCCCACGGAAACGGGGCTCGAAACGTCGAGAAGCGTTATGCGCTGCAGTATCGGCCCGTCGTAGTCGAACACCGGACGCGACACGTCCTCGGCGACGGCGGCTGTCGCACGAGCGGAGATGAGATCGGTGACAGGGACTTTCGCGACGGGTTCGCCGGCCTTCGCGAGCGAAAGCGGGCGGTAGTGGGCGAACCCCCAGTCGAGTAAGGTGGCGCAGTCCGTGAACCGCGCAGACGCACTGGTCGCGCCGAGCACCACCGCGTAGAGCTGAACTCCGTCACGCACCGCACCTGACGCCAGGCAATGGCCGGCGGCGTCGGTGAACCCGGTCTTGACCCCGTTCGCGCCGGGGTAGGTCGTGAGAAGCTCGTTCGTCGAGTGGAGAAGGGCGGTGCGGTTGCCGTAATCGATGGTGTACTCGGGCAGTGCGACGGAAGAACGGATCAGTTCGATTCTCATCGCATAGCGGACCAGAACCGCGAGGTCCGCAGCCGTGGTGAGATGACCTTCGGCATCGAGACCGTGGGGATTCTTGAACACGGTGCCCTTGAGGCCCATCTCCGCAGCCTTGTCATTCATCAGTTTGACGAACGGGTCGATGCCGCCGGCGACTCCCTCAGCGATCGCTATCGCCGCATCGTTACCGGATGATACGAGGAGAGCCGGTATGAGCGACTTGAGCGGGAGCTTGTCCCCTACCCGCAGCCCCGAGGTGGACTGCCCGACCTCGACGGCGTCCGGTCCGACGGTGATGATGGCGTCAGGTGACGAGTTCTCGAGCGCCACGACCGCGGTCATGAGTTTCGTGATCGACGCCATGGCGTGGGGTTTGTCCGCATCGCGCGACCAGAGGACCTTGCCGTCTGCGTCGATGAGGACGGCGGCGTCTCCGGTTACGTCGGGGACGTCCGAGACGGTGAGCCCGCGATTCGCCACAGACGTGAACGACACCATGTCGGTGTCGAGAATCTTGGCGAACGCACCAGAAGGCGCACCGAGGAGCAGCGTCAGCGTCAGTGCGAGCCGAACGAACCTGCCTGCGAGGGCGGAGCCGAGGGAGTGGGTACGCGGCATACGATCAGCGGGCATCTGGGACGTAGAGATCGCGAGGGCCGTACACATGGAAACCGCCGTCGACAAGCACCTGCTCAGCTTGTTCTCCATGCACCTTGAGAATATCGGCGGCACCCGCTCCGGGCGCGATGAAGCAGTACGAGTACTCGATGCCGCAACCAGCCGCATCAAGTGTCTCGAGAATATCGGCTAGTCCGCCGGGACGATCGGGCGCCTCGACCGCGATGACATCGGTCAAAGCTCCGGTGAAGCCGTTCTCGCGAAGCACCTCCGCGGCTCGGACGGGAGCATCGCAGATGATGCGGATGATGCCGAACTCCTCGGTATCCGCCGTGGTGAGCGAATGCATGTTCACGCCGGCGTCGCCAAGGGCCCGGGCGAGCTCCGCCAGACGCCCTTTCGAGTTCTCGAGGAACACGGAAACCTGTTGGATCATCGCTCCTCCCCCGCCTTTCCACGCAGGTCGACGACACGCTTTGCTTTGCCCTCGCTGCGTTCGATGGACTTCGGCTCGACCACGCGTACCGCGATCGAAACCTGGGTGTTTGACTGGATGGCGCTCTGAATACGCCTCTGGAGACGCTCGATCTCGCGAACCTCGTCGAATGCGAACCCGGGCACGACCTCGACGCGCACCTCGACGGTGTCCAGCGAGCCGCGGCGGTCGAGGATGATCTGGTAGTGCGGCGCGACCTCCTCGAAGCCTGCGATGACCTGCTCGATCTGATTGGGGAAGACATTGACCCCGCGGATGATGAGCATGTCGTCGGTACGGCCGCTGAGGCGCTCTATGCGACGAGATGTCCGCCCGCACTCGCATGTGCCGGGGATGATGCGAGAGATGTCTCTCGTGCGATAGCGGATGAGCGGAGATGCGTCCTTGCACAGTGTGGTGAAGACGACCTCGCCCTTCTCGCCCTCGGGAAGCACTTCGAGGGTCTCCGGGTCGATGATCTCGACGATGAACTGGTCCTCGTTAACGTGAAGGCCGTTCTGGCACTCGCACTCGCAGGCCACGCCGGGGCCGAGGATCTCGGAGAGTCCGTATATGTCATACGCCTTGATGCCGAGCTTCGTCTCAAGGGCTTTGCGCATACCCTCGGACCACGGCTCGGCCCCGAACACGCCGATTCTCAGCGGCAGGTCCTTGGCGACGTCGATGCCCATCTCCGCAGCGGTGTCCGCCACGAGGAGCGAGTACGACGGGGTCGCGGCCAGCACGGTCGTGCCGAAGTCCTTCAGGATCTGGATCTGCCGCTTGGTGTTGCCGCCTGAGATGGGAATCACGGTCGCGCCGAGGCGCTCGCCCCCATAGTGCGCTCCCAGTCCGCCGGTGAAGAGCCCGTAGCCGTAGGCGACCTGGACGACGTCCTCGTCGTTAGCACCGATCATGGCAAGACAGCGCGCGAACAGGTCGGCCCATCGCTCGAGGTCGGCTTTCGTGTATCCGACGACGGTAGCCTGCCCCGTCGTTCCGGATGACGCATGGACGCGTACGACCTCCTTGCGCGGAACCGCGAAGAGACCGAAGGGGTAGTTCGCGCGCATGTCGTCCTTCAGCGTGAAGGGCGCGCGGGCGACGTCATCGAGCGACTCGATGGCATAGGGGTCGAATCCGGCCTCAAGAAACGATTCCCGATAGAACGGGACGTTCTCGAAGACGCGTACTGCGAGCTCCTTAAACCTGGCGAGCTGCAAGGCGCGCAGCTCGTCGGTCGACATGGTTTCTATTTCTGGTTGGTACATCGGGCTCCTCGGCTGGTATCCGAAAACTAGGGCGTCGTTTCTGTCGAGGGTACCACTGCTGCCCCGGTCCCGACCTCGACTATCTGATCGACCGCCTTATAGGTCGATTTGAAGGTGTCGACGCGCACGACAGCACCGTCCTTGGTGACCGTGCGCTTGACGATGATCGAGCGTCCGGGTGCGGCTGCCTGCTTGGTCTTGCGAGTCCCAGCCGGCAACGCGGGGTTGAGGATCTCCTGCGTCCCGCCGGAAGAGAGAATGCTCCAAGCACCGGTCTCGCTCGTGACCTTGTATCCGGTCGCGGTTCCCCAAAGGGTCACCGTGACGGTCGAGTTGGTGTACGAGGTGGTCATGAGGACGTAGTTCGCGGAATCGTTCTTCCACTTGAGGTCCGGCACGGTCCACGAAACCGCCGCGTCTCGTCCAGCCGGGTAGTTGGAGAGGTAACGCGAATGAGGACTACGCTCGACCACGGGGAATCCGGACTCGAACACCGCGTTGAAGACGGTAGTCGCCACCTGGCAGATACCGCCGCCCAGCTCGTCCACGACAACGCCGTTGACGATCGCGCCGGCCGGCTTGAAGCCCTTCGCCAGGGTGGTCGGGCCGCCGGTCTGGTGGAACGACCATGTTCCGCCCGGCGCAACAAGCGAGCCGCTGAGAAGCTCGGCCATGCGGTGGATGTTGGTGTTACGGTTCGCGGCCCCGGTCGAATACGACGTCGTGTAGGTCGCGAGCTTGTCCTTGATTCCCATCGCCTCAGCGGCGGCAGTGGTGATCTCGGGCTCGGTGACGGTGACTTTGAGTGCGATCGTCCGATCGGCCGAGACGCCCGTCGACAGGGCGCGGTTCATCTCCTCGACAAGGGCGACCGTGTCTACTCCCGTTCCCTGCTCCGAGGGTCGGATAGCGATCGAGTCTCCGGAGACATAGAACTCCGCGTTCTTGGCGGGGGCGCCGATCTCTGCCCCCAGCTTCTCTGTGATCGTTTTCGCGGCGGCCTCGGCGTCGATCCTCGGGAGGAGTCCCCAGCCATCAGCGGTCTCGGTCGCGTCGAAGGTCAGCCACGAGGCGATGCTCTCGGGAGCGAACTCCCAGGACTTCGCCTCATGTGTAAGAGTCACGGGTGCGGAGACGATCTTGGTCGCCTGCTCGATACCCTTCTCGGCGATCTCGGGAGTGATGTCCATGGGCGCCGTGACAAGGGCGAGCTCGACGGAATCATCGGGACCCAAGAAGGCCTCGTTCAATGAGGAAACGAAGGCTTTGTCGTCAACACGCGTCCCGTCGGTACCGGGGATGACCGTGAAATCGGTCCCGTCGATCTTGACTGCGGACTGAACCGGGGGGATGGCGACCTCGGACTCGATGGGCGTCAGATACGCATCCAAGACCGCGGGGTCGAACTCGAGGTCGACGTGAAGGTCGATTCCGCCGAACCATGCCTCGAGGCGGTCAATGACCACTCGATCGGTCTTTCCAACGTCGTATGCCGCCTCGGCGAGCGCCGTCGCATCGTAGGACACTCCCAGAGATGCAGGGGTCGCCTCCCACGTCTTACCGGCGGCGGTGACGGAGATCGTCTCGTCGATCGACTTGGTGAGGCCGGTCTCGATGGCCGCGGCGGCGTCTGGAACCTTGAGGCCCCCGACGTCGACTCCGGCAACGGAGACTCCGGGGTGGATGCGGTTGTACGAGAGCGCGTAATCCGCTCCGATGAGGGATGCCAGTACGACGACTACCGCGAGGCCGACGATGAGAGCGAGCCTGTTTCGCTTCTTTGTCGGGACCGGTGCAGCCATGACGCCTGAATGGCTCTCCATCGCCTCGGTGTCCTCGACAAACACTGATTCGGACTGCTCGCCTTCGATCGAGGCGGAGAACATGATCGCCTCGTCGAGCTCGGGCTCTGAGTCTCGGTCCGAAACCTGCAGCTCAGGAGCGTCGACCGACGATACGACCTTCTCGGAAGCCGGGGTTTCCTCCGCGGGCCCATGAGACTCGCCGTTCATGATCGATGAGATTATCTCGTCAGCCGCGACGTCGATATCGTCGTGCAGCTTGGGGTCGTTTTCTGTGGTCATTTCCACACTATCTCTCGGATTTGTCTACGGTTGGCAATCCTACCATTCACGCGTGATTATAACGTGTGATTCACCGTATTCACTCATCCGATACGACACGGTTGAATTCACGGACGTAGAGCCCAGCGGTGGTGAGAGACAGGATCACGCCCACATAGACGACCCATATCCCCAGCGGCGCATCCGAGACTCCCCAACCGGGCAGCCATGCGCTCTCCAGGAGTCCGATTCCGGGTGCGAGAGGGCGGTTGAGGAGCAGCAGTGAAAAGCCGGTGAGGAGGACAGCCGTGGCCACTTTCCCAAGAAAGACCACATCGAGTCGTTTCCGGTGCTGCTTCTCGAGAACCCAGGCTCCCGTGAGCAAGAGTGCATCTCGGAGAATGAGGAGAATCATCACCCAGAGCGGAAGTCGGTCGACCAGATACAGCCCGACGACTCCCGCGGCAATGAGCAGTCGGTCGACCACTGGATCGATGGCGCGGCCGATAACCGAAACCGTGTGCGTCCGACGCGCGATCTGCCCGTCGAGCCAGTCCGTGGATGCTGCTACCACGAAGACGAAGAAGGCGATCATGTCCGCGCCGCCCTTGAGCAGAAGCGCGAAGAAGACGGGAACGAGAAACAACCTGGCCAGGGTAATAGCGTTGGCCAGGGTGTACACCTCGGTGAGGTCGACTCCGTCGGGATTTTCGGATCGTCCAAGCTCTTCGGAATTCAAACGCGCCCCCCTCGAACGGTCACTCCACATGGTACCTCATAACGCCTGCTCGTCCCTCGTGCGCGAACCTGCGTCGCATCGCCTCAGTCGTTCGGTACACCGCCTTCATGACAGGCCGTGCAGCTGTAGGACCGATATCCTGCCGGATGACAATTGACGCAGTCGAAGCTCTTGTAAGTGTGCTCCCCTCCCGGGATCGCAGGATGCGAGAAGGTCGCAGAGGCCCACGCCTTCGATGGGCTGTGGCAGCTGGAACACGAGGTCCCGTAATGGTTCGCCGGAGCGGTGTGGCAGTTCGCGCACGCCGTCGAGGAAGGGTGCACGAAACTCCAGGTCACACCCGGTGCATGGCAGGTCGAGCACTGGCCTGCAGCGTGTCCCGAGGGTCGAGTGTGGCAGTCCGTGCACGATGCGCTGGCCGAAGGGTGCTTGAACACGGCGCT
>CAZMJV010000031.1:0-18409 GCA_964566905.1 uncultured Coriobacteriia bacterium
AAGAAGTTGGACCCGAAACTTTCATTTCGGGTCCAACTTTAGGGGTTCAGTTCACATCTGTGCGGGCCCTCTCTTATTGTCATCTCTGTGATGATGTTCGCTAGGCCTCGCAGCCGACGCACTCGATGGCGGGGTTCTCGATACCCTCGAGCAGCAGCATGCGCTCGCCGAGCGGGAGGTCGGCGCGTGCGCGGTCGCGCGAGTCGTTCGAGACGGCCAAGGTCTCTCGCATCATGACGAGCACCATGTATCGGCCCATGTCGGTGACGAGGATCTCGTTCTCGTCGTTCTTCGCGATTCCTCCCACGAGCTTCATGAACGTCAGCTCCAGGGGCAGTGCGAGCTCGACCGGCATGCCGAAGTCCGCCTTGAACTTCTTCTTGTCGAGACGCAGCCCGAAGAGGTCGGTCACGAAGCGATAGCGCATCTGAGCTTTGCGGGAGTAGGTCTTTCCGCGCTTCACGATGGTGCACTTCCCGGCGTCCACGCGGTTGAAGTAGTCGCTTAGCGAGAAGGTGCTCGTGTACATCACGCCGTCCAGGAACGACTGCGAGCCCGAACCGACCCCGACGTACTCGGGGTAGTTGACGATGTACTCGTCGATCATCGCGTCAGGGTCCTTCGAGAACGTCCATGCGCTCGTGTTCTGGAACTCGGGTTGCATGGACTCGGTGATGATGTCGTAGTAGTACTTCTCCCGCTTGTAGTCGATCTTCCCGATGTTCTCCCGCATCTGGCGTCTACGGAGAGGGGAGGCCATCAGGGGGTAGAAGGTGGTCTGGTTGCAGCCGGTGGCCTTGAGAAGCTCGATGTCTCTGAGCAGCGACTTCTCGTCCTGTTTGGGGAAGTTGAAGATCATGTCGATGTTGAACGACGGGAATGAGTCTGCGACGGCGCAGAACTTCTCAAACGTGGCCTGACCGTCTCCATACTTCGCGTATCGGTCCATCTCGTGGAGCAGCGAGTCGTCGAAGCTCTGCGCCCCGCAGGAGAGGCGCTGGACGCGTCCGTCGAGGGCGGAGACGAGGTCGGGGGTCAGATGGTTGGGGCTCGTCTCGGTCGAGACCTCCTTGATGCCGGGGAAGAGCTCGCGGGCGAGATCGATGGTCTCGCAGAGCTCGTCGAGGAGGATCGTCGGGGTTCCTCCGCCGATATAGAGGCTGGGGAAGTCGTAGCCCAGGTCGGCGATCGTGTGCAGCTCCCGCCTCAGCCGCTTGAAGTACCCCCGCGTCCGCGCCTCCTCGTAGAGGAACCGGTTGAACGAGCAGTAGGTGCAGAGGCGCTCGCAGAAAGGTACGTGAGCGTACAGCGTGTACCCGCGGCCGGGCTGCGGGGAGGGATAACCTTCGAGTTCTGTGGGGCTGGTGCGGAGATAGGACTTGTTGAGTACGGAGAGAACTCCTGTGAGCGCGCGTTCGGAAAGCACACTTTCCTCCTTGTAAGCGAGTGGGCGCGCCGGAGCCTATCTCGCAGGATGGGAGAATCGTCTGGTGTATTCGACCGAGGATTCATCTGGGCGATTAGTCATTCTACAGCAGAAAGGCCCCGGTCTCCCGGGGCCTTTCCTTCACATGACGGTTACAGATGAAATCCGAAGGTCTAGTGACCGTCGAACTCGGTCTCTTCCCACCACATGATGATCTTGCTGGGGGCGAAGTTGTAGATGTTCGCCAGGTAGACGTGGAACGCGGTGAAGATGAGTATGACCCACATGATGTAGAAGTGGACGATACGGATCCCCATCGGGTTGGTGCCTGCAGGCGCGCCGTTGAAGAACTTGGCGACCCAGATCGTTCCGGCCTGGAAGAAGCCCCAGTCCGAGGTGGGTCCCCAAAGGGCGAATCCCGTGTAGGCCGCGGCCAAGATGATCGGGATAACGGCCCAGTAGGCGATCTTCTGAAGAACTCCGTACTTCGCCGAAATCGGCGTCGTCTTCTTGAAGAACGTGTAGTACTTGATCCACGGCAGGAACTGGTGACGGTTCTCCTTCTGGGGGAGCCAGTTCTTGTAGTCATAGTCGACCTCACGGGTGCCCGGGACGATAGCGTCCTTGACGAAGAAGGCCGAGATGATACGGAAGAACATGTTGATGAGGATCACGAACATCCAGAAGAAGTGGGTGCCGCGTGCGACGCCCATCAGGCCCGCGAAGATCGGGTAGTGGATGTAGAGTCCCGACAGGGTCAGGAAGATCATACCCAGCAGGTTGATCCAGTGGGTGATGACGTAGACCATCGGGTGCTGCTCACGATAAAGACTATGCATCGTTACTTCACCCCCCACTTGCGGGTGTAGACAGTAGAGGACTTGCCTGTTTTGCGTTCAACCACGTGAACGGCGCAGCCGATTCAAGGATCGAAGGAGCGACCGATACGCGCGGCTTCGAGCGGACGCTCGGGGTCGATGATCGGAGTACCGACCAGGGCCTCCTCGAGGACGCCTCGGACGCCGTTCGCATCGCGGCCACCCATGTTCCAGGTGGACGGGGTGATGACGTTGTAGTTCTCGATCTTCCCGTTCTTGACCTTGCTCCAGTGCGCGAGAGCGCCACGGGGAGCCTCCCAGAGGCCTCCGCCTTCGCCCTCGTCGGTCTCTGCAGCCTTGAAGAGAACGGCGTCTCCACCCTTGATGGCGGCGACGAGCTCCATGACCATGTCGACCGCGTTCTTGGCGACGAGTGCGGTCTCGAGGTTACGAGCGGCGACTCGACCGAGGAGCGAGAGGAGGACCTCAGGCTTGCCAGCCGCGCCGAGCTTCTCGAGAGCGAAGTCGACGATGTCGCGGATGGGATCGTAGAGCTCGCCCGGGGTCAGATAACCGATGAGCATACGGCTCAGGGGGCCGGCCTCCATCGGTACATCGTTGTAGCGGGGAGCCTTGGACCAGGTGTACTTGTCGTTGATGTCGTACGCGGTGAAGTCGGCCTCGGTCTCGCCGTTCCACTGGCTCTTGGAGGGATCGTCGTTCTTGTACCAAGCCGCGGTCGCGTACTCCTTGATGAGCGTCTGATCCATCGCTTCGACCTTGAGACCCTTGGAGGTCTGCAGGACGCCGGAGGGCATGTAGCGCTCTTCGGGCTTCATCGACGGGGTGTTGAACACGCCGTATGAGATGAAGTTGCCATGGCCGCCACCGTAGCTGAGGGCGTCCGCATAGAACGGCGCGATCGCCAGGGTGTCGGGGATCATGGTCCCGTCGACGAACTCCTTGACCCTCTTGAAGCGGTAGAGGATGTCGTCGAGCTTCTCCTCGGTGGGAACCCATGCGGTTCCGCCGGGGATCGAGGTCATGAAGTGCGGGAACTTGCCACCCATGAGGGCGATGATGCGCGCTGCCTCGGCCTGCATCTCGAGTGCCTTGAGATAGTGGGCGACGCCGATGAGGTGCAGCTCGGCGGGCATGTCCTGCGCATACGCGGGGTGACCGAACCAGCCGTTGGAGAAGATTGAGTGCTGACCGGAATCGATCAGGGCCTTAATTCTCTTCTGGACCGCGCCGAAGTCGGCTGCACCGGTGCCTGCGGCAGCGGCGAGCGCGTGGGTGTCGGCGATGTTGGCCTCGAGAGCCTTGGCGGGGTCGACATAGTCAAGGGCGGCGAGGGTGTAGAACCACAGGATGTGGCTGTGCAGATACTCGGCGCTCTCCACGAGGTTACGCACGATGCGGGCACCGTTGGGGATGGTGATCCCGAGGGTGTTCTCCGCATTCATCGAAGCAGCGTGTCCGTGCGAGATGGGGCATACGCCGCAGATGCGCTGAGCGATGTAGAACGCGTCGGTGGGCTGGCGGCCCTTGAGCACCGTCTCCATGCCTCGGTAGAGGCCGGAAGTCGCCCAAGCGTCGGTGACCACTCCGCCTTCGACCTCGACCTCGATACGAAGGTGACCTTCGATTCGGGTGAGAGGATCGATAACGTAGTTACCGCTTACGCTGTCTTTGATCGTCATTGATTATTCGCCTCCCTTCTTCTTACCGAGACGCTTCGCGTCCCATTCCTTCATCTCTTCGGTCGGCGCACCGTGCCCGACGCGACCAGCCTTCCACATGCCGAAGCCGTGGACGACGAGCACGCCTGCGACAGCCGCTCCGGCGATGCCGCCGGCGACCGTGGGATCGATTCCGCCCTTGCCGTTGAGGGCGAGGTTGCGGAAGCGGCCGAGGAAGGGGGTGTTCTCATCGACCCAGTTGAATCCCATGCATCCGATGCAGGGGGAACCGGACTGCACGCACCAGGACTGGCCGTCGTTCCAGCGAGTCGTGGGACACGTGGTGTAGGTCTGGGGTCCCTTGCAGCCGACGGGGTACAGGCAGTATCCCTTGGCCTCCTCCTCGGAGCCGAACTCGTACACGAACTCGCCGTTCTCGAAGTGGCCGCGACGGGGGCAGTTGTCGTGGATCGTCTGGCTGAAGAGGTACTTCGGACGACCGGACGCGTCGAGCTTCTTGAGAATGGAACCATCCGCGAGCGTGCCCAGGAGCAGGACGTCGACCACTACGGCGACGATGTGCTCGGGGTTGACCGGGCAACCGGGAAGGTTGATGACGGGGGTCTTGATGCCCTTCTGGGCGAAGAAGTCGTTGATACCAGTTCCGTCGGCAGGGTTGGGATAACCCTTGACCCAGCCGCCGTCAACCGCACACGAACCGACCGCGATGACTGCGGCGGCCTTGGGCCCGAGGTTCTCGAGCTCCTCAAGGGAGGGCTTTCCTCCGATGCGGAGCGCGTTGCCGCCCCATCCCTGCATAACCGCACCTTCGTAGATGAGGATGAATCCACCCTCGTTCTTCTCGGCGGTCTCGATCATGGCGTCAAGTGCGTTCTGACCGGTCGCGTACATGACCGTCTCCATATGATTCATGGAGAGAAGGTCGAGCACGATGTCGGCCACGTTGGGATCGGTCGCCTGTGCGATCGACTCGCTGCATCCGGTGCAAGCTCCACCGTTCATCCAGATCGCGGGGAACAACTTGTTTTCGGCTGCATTCTCGATAGCGCCTGCGATGGTCGGTGCCATCGTCTCGCTGAGTCCCAACATCACCGCGATGCTTCCGCAGAACTTCACAAAGTCACGACGACTGATGCCTCGTGCGACGAGGCTGTCGGTCAGAACACTGTTCTCATGTGCCATGTCATACACCTCCTTGCATTTGTCTCGTTGGAATAATGTGTTTCCGTCCGACCGACCCGGATTCAGCCGGCTCGGCTCTGCGTGCCCATGGCTTGGCACCCCTCCTTACAACGAGCGATCGCAGTGCGCGGACGGATATATCCTTGTCGAACAGGCGCATGAAAAAGCGCGGCTGCTCGAGCTGGACCGAAAGAGACCAGACGCATGGTGTCGTTCCGCGGGCACGCCGCAGATGAGACGCCTCAGCGCCGAGGCATCGGATGCTTCATTGAGTTGGGAAGGGAGTCAGGGGGGCACGTGCGGCCTGAGTGTCGGGCGAATGAGCCTCGCGCTTCACCTTGCACAAACGCCTCCAGATTCGAATGCCGGGTACGAATCGTGATCTCGTGGGCGGGCGCATCGAGTAGAAACGATGCGATAAGGCAGAACAATCAAAGTCATCAACACTTGTGTTCAACACTTATCGATATTGTAATCATTGTGTGTAGAGAATGCCAGAAATCTACTATCAATTTTTATGGTTCAAGATGGACGTTTTCGCTGTTCATCGGCTTGCGAGCTGGCCCAGCAGCAAAGTGAGGTCTCCGAGAGTTCCACGATGATGGAAACTCGCCGTGCTCTCGTCGCCCACATAGAACGTCGTCATCCCCACATCGGCCGCCGCCATGTCGAGAATTGCGTCGTCGCCGACCATCAGGCAGCACGCGGGATCGACCCCCATCCTGTGCGCCATCGCCAGGAAATACTCGGGATACGGCTTGGTCCATGAGAAGGTCTCGTACGTGCTCACGATTGGGAGATCGAACGTCTCCAGCCCAGCCCAGCGCATACGTGCCCGAGTCGCGACCTCAGGGAAGACCGGCTGGGTGGCGATACCGATGGGGAGCTCGAGCGCGAGGCACGTCTCGACCGCACGGCGGGTATCGGCGAAGGGACCGTGGCAGGTGCCGTATGTGGGAAAGACCTCCCGGTAGAACGTGGAGAGGATCTTCTCGGGGCCGGGGTCGTTGATATCCACTCCTGTGCGATCGAGGAGATACGAATCGAACGCCTCTTTGTTGGTCTGGCCGGGGTGGGCGGACTGCATCGCCTCGGTTCCCTCAATCACCAGATCGACCGCCATCCGCGGGCTGACGTCGAGCAGGTCTGCGACGACAGGCGCGAGACCGCCGAGATACTCCCTCATCAGTCCCGGGAAGTCGATGTCGAGGAGCGTCCCGTCCAGGTCGAACAGGACCGCTTCGATCTTATCCATCAAGGTCTCCTAGATCTGTTCGAGACGACATCGCCTGTGGAGCGGCGTCCGCCCAGGTCACTGCACCAGGTCGATCAAGTCGCCGTAGCCCTTCGCTTCCATCTCCGCGAGGGGGATGAATCGCAAAGAGGCGCTGTTGATACAGTAGCGCAGGCCGCCCTTGTCAGCGGGTCCATCGGTGAATACGTGCCCCAGGTGCGAGTCGCTCGCGGCGCTGCGGACCTCTACGCGCGTCATCCCGTGCGATCGGTCGGTGACCTCTTCGATGAGGGCGGGGTCGATGGGACGCGAGAAGCTCGGCCACCCGCAGCCCGATTCGAACTTCTCACTCGAGGCGAACAGCGGTTTTCCTGTGACGACGTCGACGTAGATGCCCTTCTCGAACGTGTCCCAGTACTCGCCGGTGAACGGCGGTTCGGTTGCGTTCTCTTGGGTGACGGCGTACTGGGTGGGGGAGAGCATCGTGCGCAGCTCCTCGTCGGTGGGCTTGGTGCCGGGCTCGGCCGCCGCGGGGCGGTTGTCCGGGATGTCCGAGAGGTCGATATGGCAGTAGCCGCCGGGATTCTTGTCGAGGTAGTCCTGGTGATAGTCCTCTGCCGAGATGTAGTTTCTCAGCGGCTCGACCTCGACCACGACGGGAGCGATGTGCTTCTTCTGCTCATCGGCCAGCGCGGCGCGGATGACCGGCTCGTCTGCGGGGTCGGTATAGTAGATTCCGGTGCGGTACTGGGTTCCTCTGTCATTGCCCTGTTTGTTCAACGAGGTCGGGTCGATGATCCTGAGGTAGTAACCGAGGAGTTCGGCGAGGGTGACGCGCTCGGGGTCGTAGATGACCTCGACCGTCTCCGCATGCCCGGTCCGAGCGATGTCGTGGTAAGTCGTGTCCTCGGTCGCGCCGTTGGCGTATCCGACGTCGGTGCCGGCGACGCCCCAGATGCGGGCGAAGTACGCCTCGACACCCCAGAAGCACCCTCCGGCGAGCCAGATGGTTTGCAGCTTCGCCTCATCGAACGAAAGTCCCTCGTTGGGGTTGTCGGGAAGGTGCGACTTCTTGCTCGCGCGCCACGGGATGAGGCTCATCGTCTTCTCCGCTCCGGTCGACTGCGGGTACCTTCTACAGTGTACCCATCGATCAGTAGCGGTTGTCGAAGATGCGGGTCGACTTCTTCTCGCTGCGGGGAAGCTCGCCCAGAGCGACCGCCTTGGGGACGATCGTGATGCCGATCTTCTCCTTGCAGCGCAGTTTGAGCGCGCCCTCGACTTCCTTTTTCTCAACGCCTGGAACGGTCTCGAAGAACACCGTCATGATGTCCTTGCCGTTGAGGTGGTCGATCATGACCTGGTACTCGCTGCTCGCGCCCTCGACCTCGCGCAGGACCTCGTCGATCTGCCCGGGGAATATGTTGACCCCCTTGACCTTGACCATGTCGTCGGTCCGGCCGATGAGGGTGTCGATGCGGGGGTAGGGGGATCGGCAGGCGCACTCTCCCGGCATGAAGCGCGTGAGATCGTGGGTGCGGTAGCGGATCAGCGGCGCCCCCTCTTTGCGCAGGGTGGTGATGACCAGTTCGCCGATCTCTCCGTCCGAGACGGGCTTTCCCGTGTGCTGGTCGATCACCTCGAAGTACAGGTAGTCGTCCCAATAGTGCATGCCGCACTCGTGGTCGCAGCTCATCGCGATGCCGGGTCCGTATATCTCGGTGAGGCCGTAGACGTCGTAGAGGCGCACGCCCAGCTCGTCGGCGATGCGCCGGCGCATCTTCTCGCCCCAGCGCTCCGATCCGATGATCCCTTTAGTGAGATGGATGCGGTCCAGAACCCCGCGCTTCGCGATCTCCTCGGCCAAGAGGAGTGCGTATGAGGAGGTCGCGCACAGCACCGTGCTTTTGAGGTCGATCATCATCTGGATCTGCTTGTCGGTGTTTCCCGGGCCCATCGGCACCACCATCGCGCCGAGGAGCTCGGCTCCGGTCTGAAAGCCGATTCCGGCGGTCCAGAGTCCGTAACCGGGGGTGATGTGCACGCGGTCGAGGTCGGTCACTCCCGCAGTCTCGTAACACCGCTTGAACATCTCCGCCCAGTCGACGATGTCCTGACGGGTGTAGGGGATGATGATGGGCGTGCCCGTGGTGCCCGAAGACGAGTGGATGCGGACGATCTCGCTATCCGGGACCGCCTGGAGTCCCAAGGGGTACGCCTCGCGCAGATCCGACTTGTCGGTGAAGGGGAGGGTCTCGAACTCCTCCTGGGTGCGTATCGAGGCGACATCGATGCCGGCGAACTTCTCTCGGTAGAACGCGCTGTTCTCAGAGAGGTGCGCGAGCTCCCCGACCACGAGGTCGAGCTGCTGTTCGGTCATCTGCATCGTGAGCCCCGTCTATCTCTCGGTAAGCGTCACCGAGACGGTGTCGCCGGGTTGCTTGCCTATGGCTTTCCTGATTTCCTTGCGAATACCGATAATATGGCACGGCCCGCCCATGCGCACGACGCTGCCGTCGTAGGGATATCCGTCAAAGGTCGCATGAACCGGCACGCGGCCCCGTCCGAACTCGGCCTTAACGTCGAAGGGGATCTCGACGTACGCCCCGTCCAAGTCGGGAACCTTGAGGATGGTCGCGTCGAACTCATATATCTTGCCCATGGGTGCACCTCGCGTCTCATCGTCACGTCACCGCGGCTGGTAAGGTGGAGTCGTGAACTCCTCTCCCTGCACGAAAGGATAACCGAGATGAAGAGCGTCTTCTTCTATGAGACCGAGATCGGGCGCGTAGGGATCGCGAGCGCCGACGGTGCGATAACGGATGTCGTTCTCCCCGGCGACGAGGTCGTCGACGCCGTGCTGGAGGAGACCGAGCTGCTCCGAGATGCAGCACTTCAGCTCAGGGAGTATCTCGCCGGCACGCGCCGCGAGTTCACGATACCGCTCGCACCGCAGGGCACCGAGTTCATGCAGCGTGTCTGGGCGCAGCTGCGCGAGATACCCTACGGCGAGACGCGCTGCTATCAGGAGGTCGCCGAGGCGATCGGCAACCGGAACGCGACGAGAGCCGTTGGCCTCGCGAACAACAGGAATCCCATCCCCTTGTTCATCCCGTGCCATCGGGTGATAGGGAAGAGCGGGAAGCTCGTCGGTTACCGCGGCGGCGTCGAGGTCAAGAACCGCCTGATCGAGCTTGAGTCGAGTTACGTGGCTCGCTTGTAGGACGTCAGATCGCCGGGCGACCGTCGTCGTGGCTGAACTGCCAGTGGATGCCGTAGCGGTCGGTGACCGCGCCGTATCGCTTGCTCCAGAAGGTCTCCTGAAGCTCCATCTCCACGGAGCCGCCCGCCTTCATCTCCTCGTACATCCGGTCGATCTCGCTCATGTCGGTGCTTCCGACGGTGATGCTGATGTTGTTGCCGACGACCAGTTTCATGCCCGGAGTGACATCCGAGAACATCAGGTTGCTGCCTGAGACCGGTAGCGACGAGTACATGACCAGGTCGCGCATCTCATCGGTGATGGGGAACCGCGGGTCCGGCGGCATCTCGCCGAAGGTCATGAACCTGGGAGGTGTTTCGCTGCGAAACACCTTGGCGTAGTACTCGACCGCCTCGCGGCAGTTCCCGTCGAAGTTGATGAACAGATCCACTGACATAAGACTCACTCCTCCGAATCGAGGTTGACAGGCGGCGAGGCTAGTAAGCGGTCCACCCTGCGTCGGCCGTGATCACCGTCGCGTTGACGAAGCTCGAGTCATCTGAGGCCAGGAAGAGGGCGACCGACGCGATCTCCTCAGGTTCGCCGACGCGGGGGTTGAGCCCCATGCCGGCCATCGCGCGCTCCATACCGAACGCGTCCGGATTGAAGATGGTCGTCCCGATGTTCGTGTTCACCGCGCCGGGCGCGATGGCGTTACAGCGAACGCCGAGCTTCGCGTATTGGAACCCGACGTTCTTGGTCAGGCCGACGATCGCATGCTTGGAAGCGGTGTAGGCCGCACCCGCTCGGGAGCCGAGCAACCCACCCGCCGATGCGATGTTGATGATGACGCCTGAGCCCTTCTCGGTGAACAGCGGGAGAGACGCGCGGATGGTGCGCATCGGGCCTGTGGCGTTAACGGCGAAGACGCGTTCCCAGAGCTCGTCTGTCACGGCGCCTGCGGGAGTGAAGTTGTCCATGATGCCCGCGTTGTTTACCAGGATGTCCAGCGTCCCGTACGTGCTCACCGCAGAGTGTATGAGTGCTTGGACGTCGTCCTCTCTGGCCACGTTTGCTGTTACGGCGACCGCGGTGCCGCCTTCGACCATGATCGTGTCGACGACCGCCTGCGCCGTCTCCAGATTCATATCCGAGACGACGACGCGAGCACCCTCCCGCGCAAACAGGATCGCGATGGCTCGCCCCATGCCTGATCCGGCGCCGGTAACTACTGCGACCTTATCCTCAAGCTTCACTGTGACCTCCAACGTCGATGTATCTGGCAGTACCACTTAACAGCGGGAACGGCCATGCTGCAAGTGGCAGGGCACCTCGATTGGGATTTCGGCGGCTGTGGTACAACTTACCCGTAGGTCGACAGTGTCAGTCCCGTGCACGTCGAGTCTCAGGAGGTTGCGCCATGGAAGAGAGCGACAAGAAGCTCACCACCGCAGTTGGAGCCCCCGTAGTCGACAATCAGAACGCGATGACGGCCGGTCCCAGAGGTCCGATGCTTCTGCAGGACGTCTGGTTCCTGGAGAAGCTCGCTCATTTCGACCGCGAGGTCATTCCCGAGCGTCGGATGCACGCCAAGGGGTCTGGGGCGTTCGGAACGTTCACGGTGACACACGACATCACCCAGTACACGAAGGCCAGGATCTTCTCCGAAGTCGGCAAGCAGACCGAGATGCTCGTACGCTTCTCGACGGTCGCCGGCGAGCGCGGCGCCGCCGATGCCGAGCGCGACATCCGCGGTTTCGCGATGAGGTACTACACGGAGGAGGGCAATTGGGACCTCGTCGGGAACAACACGCCGGTGTTCTTCCTGCGAGACCCGCTCAAGTTCCCGGATCTCAACCACGCGATCAAGCGCGATCCGCGCACCAACATGCGCAGCGCGGCGAACAACTGGGACTTCTGGACCTCCCTGCCCGAGGCGCTCCACCAGGTCACCATCGTGATGAGCGACCGGGGCCTTCCCGCCTCGTATCGCACTATTCACGGGTTCGGGAGTCACACGTTCAGCATGATCAATGCGGACAACCAGCGCGTGTGGGTCAAGTTCCACTTCAAGAGCCAACAGGGGATCGTGAACCTCACTGATGCAGAGGCCGAGGCGATCGTCGCCAAGGATCGCGAGAGCCATCAGCGCGACCTTTACGCGGCTATCGAGCGAGCCGAGTTCCCGCGCTGGACGATGTTCATCCAGGTGATGACCGAGGAGCAGGCGGATGCCATGCCCTACAACCCCTTCGACCTCACGAAGGTCTGGTTCCATGGGGAGTACCCGCTTATCGAGGTCGGCTACTTCGAGCTCAACCGCAACCCGGAGAACTACTTCGCGCAGATCGAGCAGGCGGCGTTCAATCCGGCGAGCGTCGTGCCGGGAATCGGGTTCTCCCCGGACAAGATGCTGCAGGGAAGGCTCTTCTCCTATGGAGACGCACAGCGCTATCGCCTCGGGGTCAACCACAACCAGATACCCGTCAACGCGCCGAAGTCCCCGACCCTCAGCTACCACCGCGACGGGCAGATGCGCGTCGACGACAATGCGGGTGGCACGATCGGGTACGAGCCCAACAGCTACGGCGAGTGGGCGGAGCAGCCCGAGTTCAAGGAGCCCCCGCTCGCCATTCACGGCGGCGGCGACCACTGGAACTTCCGCGAGGACGACGACGATTACTACACGCAGCCGGGATTGCTGTTCCGACTGATGGATGCTGCGCAGCAGCAGGTCCTCTTCGAGAACACCGCCCGTGCGCTGGGCGATGCCCCCAAACACATCAAGGTCAGGCACATCGGCAACTGTTTCAAGGCGGATCCCGCGTACGGGGCAGGCGTGGCCGAGGCTCTGGGGATCCCACTCGAGGATGCGGTCTGATCCACAGCTAACCGATTAACAACGCGCACGAGAGAGGGGATGGCGACTCGCCGTCCCCTCATTGTGTTCGCCTGCCTCTTGCGACTTAAAACATAGTTATTAGCTAGGTTATAGACGTTGAAACGCGGATTTTATTCCGCAGCTGTTCTTTCGATATTTCTTAAATCTGCAGTTGAATAGCGAAATCATCTGCTGTACTATCAACGAGTTCTTATTCCTAGTTAAGAGGTATGTTTTACAGGAAAGGGGGAGTCGATGAGCTTCGATCTTGAATTCGTACGAGAGAGTCTGCCTTTGTACGTGCAGGCGGCGAAGCTCACCCTCTCACTGGGCTTTTGGGGGATCGCCCTCTCACTGGTCGTCGGTCTCGTCTCCAGCATCATCACCTACTTCAAAGTCCCGGTACTGCGCACCGTCGTCGGCGCTTACGTGGAGCTCTCGCGGAACACGCCGTTGCTGATCCAGCTTTTCTTCCTCTACTACGGCCTTCCTCAGGTGGGCATCAAACTCGAGGCGGTCCAGTGCGCCGTCATCGGCCTCACATTCCTCGGAGGCAGCTACATGTCCGAAGCGTTCCGGAGCGGGCTCGAGGCCGTCGGGAAGAACCAGGTTGAGTCGGGCCTCAGCATCGGCCTCACGACGCTGCAGCTCATACGCTATGTCGTGTTGCCTCAGGCGTTCGCGGTCGCCGTCCCAGCATTGGGAGCGAACGCGATCTTCCTCCTCAAGGAGACCTCGGTGTTCAGCGCGATTGCGCTCGCGGACTTGATGTTCGTAGCAAAGGACCTCATCGGCATGTACTACAAGACCAGCGAGGCGCTCGCCATGCTCGTCGTCGCCTATATGGTCATTCTGCTTCCTCTCTCCATCCTGCTCAGCTTGACCGAGAGGAGGGCGCGCTATGCCGGATTTGGGCGGAGCTAGCGTCATCTTCGAGGGCATGAATCTCCAGAGACTTCTCCTCGGCCTGCTCGTGACCGTACGCATATCGGTTGTCTCTGTCGCGCTCTCTGGTGTCCTCGGGATATTCCTGGGCGTCGCTTTGGCATCCCGAAACAAGGTGCTGGGTGTGATCGCCCGCATCTATCTAGAGGCCGTCCGCATCATCCCGGTTCTGGTATGGCTGTTCGTCTTCTACTTCGGGCTGACCAAGGTTCTCCAGGTCCACATCGAAGGCGAGATCATCGCCGTCCTGGTCTTCACACTCTGGGGAACCGCGGAGATGGGCGACATCGTCCGCGGCGCGGTCACCTCGCTGCCAAAACATCAGCGAGAGAGTGGCGCGGCCATCGGCCTCACGTCCGCACAGGTCTACCGCTACGTCGTCGTCCCTCAGGCGGTGCGCAGGCTCATGCCTGCGGCGATCAACCTCACGACCCGAATGATCAAGACGACGTCGCTCGTGATGCTCATCGGAGTCGTCGAGATGCTGAAGGTGGGCCAGCAGATCATCGAGGTTTCCGTGCTCACGAACCCCACGGCTTCCTTCTGGGTCTACGCGTTCGTCTTCGTCCTGTATTTCATCGTCTGCTATCCCGTCTCCGTATTTTCGAGGAGGTTGGAACGCAGATGGCAAAGCTAGGAGGTAACCCCATGGATCCGACCCGACCGGTGCTCGAGATCGCGCATCTGACCAAGAACTACGAGAAATCCCCCGCACTGTCGGACATCTCACTATCCGTCAACAAAGGCGAGGTCGTGGTCATCATCGGTCCGTCCGGCAGTGGGAAGAGCACGCTGTTGCGATGTATCAACGGGCTGGAGGAGATCCAGTCCGGTGAGATCAGGCTCGACGGCGTGCTGATCGATGGGGTCGAGACGACGTGGCATGAGGTTCGTCAGAAGATCGGCATGGTCTTCCAGAACTACGAGCTCTTCCCGCATATGACGGTCTTGGAGAACATCTTGCTCGGACCTCTCAAGGTGCAGAAGCGAGACAAGCGGGAGGCACGGGCTCAGGCAGAGAAACTGCTCGAGAGGGTGGGGCTGTCCGAGAAGATCGACGCCTTCCCCCGTCAGCTGTCAGGAGGGCAGCAACAGCGAGTGGCGATCGTACGAGCACTCTGCATGAACCCCGAGATCATGCTCTTCGACGAAGTGACCGCGGCGCTCGACCCCGAAATGGTCCGAGAGGTGCTCGACGTGATGCTCGAGCTCGCTAACCAGGGGATGACGATGGTGATCGTCACCCACGAGATGCAGTTCGCACGGGCTGTAGCCGACCGGATCGTGTTCGTCGATCACGGGAAGATCGCGGAAAGCGGCACTCCGCGGGAGTTCTTCGCAAGTCCTCGCTCGGATCGGGCGCGGAATTTTCTGAACATATTCGAATTCAGTGATGAGGAAGGTACACGGTAATGAAAAGAACAACTCAGGCAATCGCACTACTGCTCGTCATCGCGACTCTGGCATTCTCCCTCGCGGGATGCTCGTCGAAGCCTTCGGCGTCTTCGGAGAAGACCGCGAAGGCCGCGACCGCGTCTCGACTCGACCAGATCAAGGCCAACGGTAAGATCCGCATCGGCGTCTTCAGCGACAAGCCCCCGTTCGGTTTCGTCGACGCGAACGGAAAGAGCCAGGGGTTCGACGTCTATCTGGCCAAGCGCCTGGCGAAGGACCTGCTCGGTGATGAGAGCAAGGTCGAGTTCGTCCTCGTCGAGGCCGCAAGCCGCGTCGAGTACCTCGAGTCCGGCAAGGTCGACATCATCCTCGCCAACTTCACGGTGACCGACGAGCGCAAGGAGAAGGTCGACTTCGCCAACCCCTACATGAAGGTCGCACTGGGCGTGGCATCTCCCGATGGAAGCGTGATCACCGACGTCGAGCAGCTCAAGGGCAAGAAGCTCATCGTCAACAAGGGAACCACCGCGGAGACCTACTTCACGGAGAACTACCCCGAGATCGAGCTTCTGAAGTACGACCAGAACACCGAGGCGTTCCAGGCGCTCAAGGACGGCAGAGGCGCGGCGCTCGCACACGACAATACGCTCTTGTTCGCGTGGACTCGTGAGAACAAGGGATTCACGACCGGCATCGATTCACTCGGCAGCCAGGACACGATCGCACCTGCGGTCGCCAAGGGCGACACCGAGCTGCTCAACTGGATCAACGAGGAGCTGACCAAGCTGGGCGAGGAGAACTTCATCCACAAGGCCTACGACGCGACGCTCCGTGACGCGTTCGGCACCGGCATCGACCCCGAGTCGGTCGTCGTAGAGGGCGGCAAGCTCAAGTAGCATTCGGCAATCTGTGTGAAGAAAGAAGGGGGCGGCGAATGAAATCGCCGCCCCCTTCTTCATTTCGGTCGTCGCTATTCGGGTGTCTCCGGATCAGCGTGTGGCTTTCCTTCTCAGAACAGCGAAGCATCCGCTGAGAAGCGCGATCAGCATTGTGATCAAGAGGGCGGTTTGGGTAGAATCGCCCGTCTTGGGGTTGTTTACAGACGGCACGATCGTGGTGATCGTTGGGACCCCCGGATTCGCGACCACCGTGACGCTGATCACGACCTCGGTCCTTCCGCCGTTGCCGTCGTCGACGACGATGGTGAACGAATCCTCGCCCACGAACCCGGCTTGAGGCGTATAGGTCCATCGGCCGTCGCTTCCGACGGTCGCGCTTCCTTTCGCCGGTGCACGTCCGATGGTATAGCCGAGCGTGTCGCCGTCAGAGTCGGTGGCTCCTACGCTTCCGGTGCCCGAGGTGCCGACCTTGATCGTGGTGCGTGCCCCTGGGGCGACCGGTCGATCGTTGACGGCGGAGATCGTGATCGTGACGGTTCCGATATTCGAGTCGACCGTCCCGTCGTTCGCCTTGAACGTGAAGGTGTCGACGCCGTTCGCGTTTGCGTTCGGTGTGTAGGTGTACGCGCCGGTGAGGGGATTGATCACGACGGTGCCCTTGGTACCCTGGGAGACGATCGACCATGTGAGCGCGTCACCGTCGGGATCGGTCGCGGGCAATGTGCCCGAGACGGGGGAATCCTCCGTGGCCGAACCGGTCGCGTCGTCGGCAACGGGCGCGCTGTTTGACGCATTGGCCCCGGTTACGGATATCCAGATCGTGATCTCGATCGTCCCACCCTGACCGTCTGTTACCTCAATCGTGAAAGAGTCGTCGCCCTCGAAGCCATTCTCGGGTGCGTAGGACCAATATCCCTCTTCATCCACGGAAGCCGTTCCGTGCGCGGGCTGCTCGATGATGGTGTACTCGAGTGGGTCTCCGTCCGGATCAGTGACTCCGATGTTTCCTCCGGTCGAGTTCCCCGCTTCGATGGTGAGGTGGATGCCGGCCCCGTCGGGCAGGTCGTTAACGGGCGAGATCGACACGGCTATCGTGGCCGAGTTGGAGTCCGCAATCCCGTCGTTCACCTTGAAGGTAAACGCGTCGGAACCATTGGCATTGGAGTTGGGCGTATAGGTGTACGCGCCGGTTTCGGGGTCGAGGCTTACCGATCCCTTGCTACCTTGGGAGACGATGGTCCATTCAAGTGCGTCGCCGTCGGGATCGGTGGCAGGGAGAGTCCCGCTGACCGCGGTGTCCTCCGAGGTGGAAACTGACGAGTCCTGCGCGACGGGAAGATCGTTGACGGCGGAGATGGCGACGGAGACGGTCGCATTGTTCGAGTCGCCCGACCCGTCGGTCACCTTGAATGTGAAGGAGTCGGAGCCGTTCGCACCTGCTTGGGGCATGTAGGTGAATGCGCCGGTAGCGGGATCGAGGTTGATCGTTCCTTTCGAGCCCTGCGAGACGATCGACCACGTGAGCTGGTCTCCCTCAGGGTCGGTCGCGAGCAGCTGTCCGTCGACGGGAGAATCCTCCACCGTTGATGCGCTGGAGTTTTGTGCGACAGGGAGGTCGTTCACTGCAGAAATCGTGATCGATACCGCTCCGACGTTCGAGTCGCCTGTCCCGTCGTTTGCCTTGAATGTGAAGGTGTCGTCGCCGTTCGCGTTCGCGTTCGGCGTGTAGACGTACTCTCCCGTCGCAGAGTCGACCGTCACGGTGCCCTTGGACCCCTGGGAGACGACCGACCACGTGAGAAGGTCACCGTCCAGGTCGGAAGCGGGAAGTGTGCCCGAGACGGCTTCGTCCTCCTTTGTCGTCGCCGAGGAGTTCTGTGCGACAGGCAGGTCGTTCACCCCGGTGATGGTGATCGACACAGTCGCCGTGTTCGAGTCTCCGGTCCCGTCATTCACGCGGAAGGTGAACGAGTCGGAGCCGGTGGCGTTAGCGAGGGGAGTGTAGACGAATGCGCCGTTCGTGGGGTTGATTCCAACGAAGCCCTTCGAGCCCTGCGAGACGACCGACCAGGTGAGCGGGTCGCCCTCAACATCTGACGCGACCAGTTGTCCGAAGATGGGAAGCTCCTCCGACGTCGACGCGCTTATGTCCTCTGCCAGGGGGAGGTCGTTGACAGCGGCTATCGTGATCGAAACCGTCGCCAGGTTGGAGTGGCCACCTTTCCCGTCACTCACGCGAAAGGTGAACGAGTCTGCGCCCGAGTCGTTTGCGTTGGGCGTGTAGGTGAACGCACCGGTTGAGGCATCGACCGCTACGACACCCTTCGCTCCTTGTCCGATGACTGTCCAGGTCAGCGAGTCGCCATCCGGATCGCTCGCGACAAGGTTGCCCGAGACGGGGGAGTCTTCAGTGGTAGAGGCGGCTGAGTTCTGCGCAGCCGGAATATCGTTCGCTGCGACTATCGTCACCGTGACCGTCGCGGTGTTCGAATAGCCTGATCCGTCGTACACCCTGAAGGTGAAAGTGTCTGTGCCGGAGGCGTTCGGATTGGGGATGTAGGCGTAAGCGCCCGTCAGTATGTTGATGGACACCGAGCCCTTGGACCCTTGAGATACGATCGACCACGTGAGCGGGCTGCCGTTGGGGTCGCTCGCCGAAAGTGATCCAAATACGGTGTTGTCCTCCGGAGTCGTCACCGAGGAGTTGAGCGCGATCGGAAGCAT
>CAZMJV010000032.1:0-10430 GCA_964566905.1 uncultured Coriobacteriia bacterium
ACGATGCGCAGCTCGTGCTGGTCGACACCCCCGGGCTGCACAAGCCGCATGACGCCCTGGGCGAGGAACTCAACCGCTCGGCGCTCAAGTCGCTCGAAGACGTCGACGTCGTCGCGTTCCTCGTCGATGCCACCAAGCCGATCGGCAAGGGCGACGTATGGGTCGCCGAGCACGTCAAGCGCGTCAAGGCCCATCGCATCCTCGTGATCACGAAGGCCGACCTTGCCAAGCAGGGAGAGGTCGACAACCAGATCACGCGCGCGAAGGCGCTCGGCACCTGGGACGACATCGTGGTCGTCTCCTCCGTGAAGGGGTTCAACGTCGAGGGCTTCATCGAGGCCTCGATCGCCGCGCTCCCGGAAGGACCGCGCTGGTTCCCCGAGGACATGGACACCGACCAGACGCTCGAGGTCATGATCTCCGAGTTCATCCGCGAGAAGGTCCTGCGCGGGACGTTCGAGGAGGTCCCGCACTCGATCGGCGTGCAGGTCGAGCAGATCGACCACGACCCCAAGCGTGATTTCTGGACCATCTACGCGATCATCTACGTCGAGCACGACTCCCAAAAGGGCATCATCATCGGGAAGAACGGCGAGAAGATCAAACGCATCGGAACCGAGGCCCGCACCGATCTCATCAAGCTGCTCGGCGGGGGAGTGCACCTCGACCTCAACGTTAAGGTTAAGAAGGACTGGCGTCGCGACTCCGCCCAGATTCGCCGCTTCGGGTACGGGGAGGGCCTGTGATCGAGACGGTTCCCAGCTGGATCGAACTCGCCTCACGCATCGATCAGACCCTGCTGTCCCCGCAGGTGGGCATGTGCGAAGCTCAGACGTGGATGGAGGAGAACTCCCAGATGGGGTTCGCCTCTCTGTGTGTCGCACCCTGGCTCGTGCCCATGGCATACCAGGCGCTCATCGGCGTCGACACCGCTGTCTGCACGGTCGTCGGCTTCCCGATGGGGTTCACCGACACGGTCGCGAAGGCGGCTGAGACGGCGCGCGCCATCGACCTCGGCGCATCCGAGATCGACATGGTCATCAACGTCGGAGCGCTCCTCGAGGGCGACGACATCTATGTATACCGTGAGATCGCCGAGATCGTACGCATAGCCGAGAAGGTCGGCGGCGACGAGGTTCTGGTCAAGGCCATCCTCGAGACCGGATACCTCGATCCCGCCAGGATCGCGGTCGCGTGCGAGCTCGCCTCGCACGCCGGCGTCGCGTTCGTGAAGACCTCCACCGGTTTCGGAGCGCGCGGTGCGAGCGTCGAAGACGTCCGCCTGATGCGCGAATCGTCACCGCGCGAGGTCGGCGTGAAGGCAAGCGGCGGCATCCGCGACCTCGCGACAACACTCGCGATGATCGAGGCTGGAGCGACGCGCATCGGAACCTCGTCGGGCCTCGCGATACTCGCCGAGCTCCCGGACTTTCCGGCGTAGACGATGCCCGCCTATCGTGCCGAAGTCCTCGTTCTCAGACAGACCAAGCTCGGGGAGACGGACTCGATCCTCACGCTCCTCTCGCGTGACGGCAGTCAGATCCGCGCGGTCGCCAAGGGGCTTCGCAAGTCAGGTTCGCGCTTCGGCGCTCGCCTCGAGCCCTACTCGATGGTCGAGCTGCTGCTCAGCACCGGCAAATCGCTCGACATCATCACAGACGTGAAAGTCATCGAGGGAAACGCTTCCTGCAGAGTCGATCTCGAGCACTCAGCCGCGGCCGCGGTCGTGGCATCCGCGCTTGCCCGCAGCTCCCAGGAGGGACAAGGGGAGCGCACGGTGTTCGACCTTGCGGCCGCTGCGTTCGAGGCGATCGGCCAAGCGCGCCCCGAGGTTCTGCCTCTCCTGGTCGCCGCTTTCCTCATCAAGCTCCTCGCCGTTCACGGGTATCGCCCGACGACGGAGGAGTGCCCCGTCTGCGGACGGGATTCTTCCAAGGGCACGGCGCTTTCCTGCGAAGCAGGAGGGTTCCTCTGCGAAGAGTGCTCAGGAGGCTCCACCGCAATCGCGGTCTCTCCTACGCTACAGGGGTGGGTCTCCTACGCGCTCGGGGTGCGCTTCTCCGAGGTGCTCGAGTCCGACACCCCCATCCAGGTGGGGGTCGACCTCCTCCACTTCTCACGCCTCTGGATCGAGCAACATCTCGGAGGCAGGATCAAGGCGCTCGAGTTCTTCCTCACAGTCATTCCGTCCGAATCGAATCTGTAGGTCGCAGAGAGGTACTCAATGCTGAGAATCGCGGTCATCATAGGCAGCACCCGGCCCAACCGGGTGGGGGAGAGGGTCGCGCGCTGGGTGCATGAGACGGCATCGCGTCGAGAGGACGCGGAGTTCGAACTCATCGACCTTCTCGACTACGATCTCCCGCTCTACGACGAGCCGAAACCTCCCTCGGCAGGGGCCCATACCAAACCGCACACCATTCGGTGGGCCGAGAAGGTCTCGGGCTTCGACGGCTATTTGTTCGTGACGCCGGAGTACAACCATTCGACGTCGGGCGCGCTCAAGAACGCACTCGACTACCTCTACTCCGAGTGGGCGGACAAGCCCGCTGGATTCGTCAGCTACGGTGGAATGGGAGGAGTTCGAGCGGTCGAGCATCTGCGCGGCATCATGGGTCAGCTCCACATGGCCGATGTCGGGACCCAGTTGCCGCTCATTCTCTCCCGGGATTTCGAAGCGGGGGTCTTCATGCCCACGGAGCGCCACGAGGCGGGCTTGAGCAGGGTCCTCGACGATCTGGTGTCGTGGGGAGAGGCTTTGAAGGCGATGCGCGAGGCAAGAGTATCGGGCTCATGACGTCGCATGGCGGAGGGGCCACAGCCGCGAGCTCTCGTGTAGAATATCCCTCACACACGAACAAACGATCTTTCGTATTCGCCGCATAGAGGGGACGCCTGCACCCATGAGCTCGCTGACTTTCCAGGATATTATCCTTGCTCTCTCGCGCTATTGGGCTGACCTCGGCTGCGTCGTCTTGCAGCCCTATGACACCGAGGTCGGTGCCGGCACGTTCCATCCGGCGACGACTCTGCGTGCCCTGGGTCCCGGCACGTGGAGGACCGCATACGTGCAGCCCTCGCGCCGCCCGACCGACGGGCGCTACGGCGAGAACCCCAACCGCCTTCAGCACTACTACCAGTTCCAGGTCGTGCTCAAGCCCTCTCCTGACAACGTCCAGGACCTCTATCTCGACTCCTTGCGCGCCATCGGCATCGAACCCCGCGAGCACGACATCCGCTTCGTCGAGGACGACTGGGAGTCGCCGACGCTGGGTGCCTGGGGACTCGGGTGGGAGATCTGGCTCAACGGTATGGAAGTCACACAGTTCACCTACTTCCAGCAGGTCGGCGGCTTCGAGTGCAAGCCGGTCCCGGCCGAGATCACCTATGGTCTCGAGCGTCTCGCCATGTACATCCAGGGAGTCGATTCTGTCTACGACCTCGTGTGGTCTGTGGGTCCCGACGGTCACGTGTTCACCTATGGCGACGTGTTCCTCAGAAACGAGCAGCAGTACTCCGAGTACAACTTCGAGGTCGCCGACGTCGACATGCTGTTCTCACTCTTCAACACCTATGAGGCCGAGTCGCGTCGCACCCTCGACGCGAAGCTGCCCCTTCCCGCGTACGACTATGTACTCAAGTGCAGCCACTCGTTCAACCTGCTCGACGCCCGCGGCGCCATCTCGGCGACCGAGCGCATGGGCTACATCCTGCGCGTCCGTGCGCTTGCGAAGGCGTGCTGCGAACTCTACATCGAGCAGCTGGACGACACCGCGACCCGAGGTCGCGGCATGAAGGGGGGTGACCTCCGATGAGGGCACGCAATCTGGCGTTCGAGATCGGCACCGAGGAGATCCCCTCGGCGGCACTCTACTCGGCAAAGAAGCAGCTTCATGACAACGCGATCGCGGCCCTCGCCGCAGCGCGTCTCTCATACGGAGAGGTACGCACCTATGCCACCCCGCGTCGCCTGATCCTCGTCGTCACGGCTCTGGCGGAGGCCTCTGAGGCCCGCACCGTCCGCTCCAAGGGTCCGTCGGTCAAGGCGGCATTCGATGCCGAAGGCAATCCCACGAAGGCCGCCGAGGGTTTTGCCCGCGGTAAGGGCGTCACGGTCTCCGAACTGGAGAAGGTCGAGGAGAACGGCGTCGCATACGTCTATGCGGTCGTCGAGGAGCCCGAGACCCCTGCGATGGACGTGCTTCCCGCGATGCTCGAGTCGCTCATCACATCGATCGATTTCAAGAAGTCCCAGCGTTGGGGCACGCGTGAGGAGCGCTTCTCGCGTCCTGTTCGCTGGCTCTTCGCCCTCTACGGCCCGATGATCGTGTCGGTCACGTTCGCCGGGCTCAAGGCCGGTCGTCTCTCGCGCGGGCATCGCCTGCTTGCGTCGAGCGAGTTCTCGGTCGCATCGGCCGAGGGGCTCATCCCTTCGCTCGAGAACGTCTACGTCATCCCGCACATCGAGTACCGCGAGCTCGCGATCCTCAACGGCATCAAAGCCATCGAGGCACGGCTCGGTGCCCGTGCTATCGTCCCCGCAGGTACGCTCGCCGAGGTCGTCAACCTGGTCGAGTACCCCACGGTCGTGTCCGGCACGTTCGACGAGGAGTTCCTCAAGGTGCCCCGCGAGATCATCACCGACGCGATGCTCTCCCATCAGCGGTACTTCCCGGTCGAGGACGCCGACGGTGCCCTCACGAACCACTTCATCGTCGTGCACAACGGCGATCCCCTGCGCAGCGAGATGATCGTCGCCGGTCACGAGCGCGTCATCCGCGCCCGCCTGTCCGACGCCGCGTTCTTCTATCACGAAGACCTCAAGAAGCCGCTCGACAAGTACGTCCCCGAGCTCGAGTCGGTCGTGTTCCAGGAGAAGCTCGGAACTGTCGCTGCCAAGGTCAACCGAATCCTCGGACTGACCGGCGAGATCGCTGCACTCGCGCAGGTATCCGGTGACGACACCCAGACCGCCCTTCGGGCCGCCTTCCTCTGCAAGGCCGACCTGGTCACCTCCGCGGTCGTCGAGTTCACCTCCCTGCAGGGAGTCATGGGCGGCTACTACGCCCTCGAATCGAGGGAGACGCCCGAGGTCGCCACTGCGATCGTCGAGCACTATCGCCCGAAGTTCGCCGGAGACGAGCTTCCCTGCACGACTGCAGGCCGTCTCGTGGCGCTGGCCGATAAACTCGACACGATCTGCGGCATCTTCGCCATCGGCCAGGGTCCCACGGGGTCGAGCGATCCGTTCGCCCTGCGTCGCGCAGCAATCGGCGTCATCAACATCATGCTCGGCGGGATGAGGTTCGACCTCGACGCCGCGATCGACAGCGCGCTCGGGGAGTACGTCGGCACGGTCGAGTTCGACCGCGCGGCCGTGACCGGAACCGTTCGCGAGTTCTTCGCCGGTCGTCTTGAGAGCATCCTCAAGGACCGCGACCTCGCCTACGACACCATCGCAGCGATCCTCGCGACCGGAGTGAGCGATCCGACCGACGCCCTTGCCCACTGCATCGCCCTTCAGGACGCCCGCACGCGCGACGAGGAGACGTTCGACAATCTGGCCGTCGCCTTCGCCCGCGCCAACAACTTGCGCGACGCCGAGCTCGGCACCGCTGTCGATGAGTCGCTCCTCGGCACAGAGGAGCGCGATCTGCTTGAAGCCATCACGGCAGGGGAGCGCGACGTCGCCACTTCCATGACGTCATCGGACTTCTCCGCCGCGCTTGCTGCGCTCGCGTCCCTGAGGGCACCCATCGACACCTTCTTCGAGGCGGTTCTCATCATGGATCCCGACGAAGCGGTGCGCGCCAACCGCATGAGGCTTCTCAACCGTTTCGTCTCGGTGTTCGACGGAGTCGTCGACCTCACGAGGATCGGCGGGTGACGGAGATAGATTCCCGATTCACCATCCATGTGATCTCGGACTCGCTGGGCGATACCGCGGTCGCGGTCGCGGAGGCCGCTGCGAGCCAGTTCAACCATGGCGACGCGAGGATCGAGCGTCTCGGCAAGGTCACCTCTGCACTGCAGATCAGGACCTATATCGAGCAGCATCTCGAGCCGCGCATGGTGGTCTTCCACACGATCGCCAACCCGCTGCTGCGCAAGGAGCTCATCGACATCGCCGATGAGCTCGACGTGTACCAGGTCGATCTCATCGGGCCCGCGATCGAATCCCTCTCAGCGGCGCTCGACCGGGTGCCTTCGGGCGTCGCGGGCACACTCCGCCTCACCGACACCGGGTACTTCCGACGGATCGGCGCCACGGAGTTCGCCGTCGAGCACGACGACGGACGGAACGCCGACAACCTGCAGTCCGCCGACATCGTCCTCATCGGCGTGTCGCGCACCTCGAAGACTCCGCTCTCCATGTACCTCGCGTCCCGCGGGTACCTGGTGGCGAACGTCCCGCTCGTTCCCGGCGTCGAGCCGCCCGAGCAGCTCTTCGAGCTCGAGCGTCGCCGGATCTTCGGGCTCATCTCAAATGAGAAGCTTCTCTCCGCGATCCGGGGCAAGCGTCTCGGCGAGGCGGGGACGGTCGCGCGTTCGTACGCCGATCCCGAGGCGATCCGAATTGAGCTCGCCGAGGCACGGGCGGTCATGCGCAAGTTGGGGTGCATCGTCATCCGCACCGACAACCGCGCCATCGAGGAGACCGCCCAGGAGATCCTCAACTATTACGAAGCACACGAAGCCTAGAGGTTTCTTCCGCACGAGAAAGTTGCGGTACTATAGGAACGGCGCTGAAATGCCCAATCCGAGACAGAAGGAGCGATTCATCTTGTCAGACACCCAGAAGCGAGTCTATGCATTCGGCAAGGATGCCAATGGCGTTAACCGTACGGAGGGCGATGCTTCACTGAAGTGGGTCCTTGGCGGTAAGGGCGCGAACCTTGCAGAAATGGCCAATCTGGGCCTCCCCGTACCCCCCGGTTTCACCATCACCTGTCAGACCTGCGTCGAGTTCGACAACGCGGGCGGAACGTTCCCCGAGGGAGCTCTCGAGGAGATCGAGGCCTACCGCCTCGAGCTCGAGGACAAGATGGGCAAGAAGCTCGGCGATCCGCACGATCCGCTTCTCGTGTCCGTGCGCTCCGGCGCTCCCTTCTCCATGCCGGGAATGATGGACACGGTCCTCAACCTCGGCCTCAACGACGAGTCGGTGCAGGGTCTCATCGAGCAGACCGGGAACCCCCGTTTCGCCTGGGACTCGTATCGTCGCTTCATCCAGATGTTCTCCAAGGTCGTCCTCGAGGCTGACGGCGACCTCTTCGAAAACGCCATCACGGCCCTCAAGCTTGCCCGCGGCGCCGCTCAGGACACCGATCTCACGGCTGATGACCTGAAAGAGCTCGTGGCGCAGTTCAAGGCTATCGTCTCCGAGCACATCTCGGCCGAGTCGCACCCCGAGCTCGTCGTCGACGGCATCGTGGTCTTCCCGCAGGACCCCAACGTCCAGCTCCGTCTGGCCATCGAGGCAGTTTTCCGCAGCTGGATGAACGACCGCGCGATCCTCTATCGCAAGCAGAACAAGATCGACGACAGCCTCGGCACCGCCGTGAACGTCCAGTCGATGGTCTACGGCAACAAGGGCAACACGTCCGCGACCGGCGTCGCGTTCACGCGCAACGCGGCCGACGGCACCAACGAGTTCTACGGAGACTTCCTCGTCAACGCGCAGGGAGAGGACGTCGTCGCGGGTATCCGCAACACGAGCCCCATCTCCGAGCTCAAGAACACTCCCGACCTCGAAGAGGCCGGTCGTGAGCTCGAGGAGGTCTTCAAGATCCTCGAGAACCACTACCGCGACATGTGCGACATCGAGTTCACCATCGAGCAGGGCAAGCTCTGGATGCTCCAGACGCGTATCGGCAAGCGCACCGCGGCCGCCGCGCTCCGCATCGCCATCGACATGGTCGGGGAGGGTCTCATCACCAAGAAGGAAGCGGTGATGCGCATCGATCCCGACCAGCTCGATCAGCTGCTGCACCCTCAGTTCGACAAGAAGGCCACCTACGACGTCGTCGCCAAGGGCCTCAATGCCTCTCCCGGTGCCGCTGTCGGCGAGGCCGTCTTCTCGTCGGCCGACGCGGTCGCACGCGTCGCCGAGGGCAAGAAGGTCGTCCTGATCCGCTGGGAGACCAACCCCGACGACCTCTCCGGAATGGTCGCCGCCGAGGGTATCCTCACCTCGCACGGCGGTAAGACCTCGCACGCGGCGGTCATCGCACGTGGCATGGGAACCCCCGCGGTCTGCGGCGCCGACGCCCTGCGCATCGACGCGGCGCACAAGGTCGCCCGCGTGGCCGGCACCGACATCGAGATCCACGAGGGCGACCTCATCTCCATCGACGGCACGACAGGTATCGTCGTCCTCGGCGCCGTCGAGCTGGTCCTCCCCGAGGTCACCGGCGACCTGGACACCATGCTCGAGTGGACCGACGAGTTCCGCACCATGGGTGTCCGCGCGAACGCCGACACCCCCGACGATGCGGTTCTCTCCCGCTCGTTCGGCGCTGAGGGCATTGGCCTCACCCGTACCGAGCACATGTTCCTGGGCGAGCGCAAGATGATCGTCCAGTCGATGATCCTCGCCGACGAGCCTGCTGTGAAGGAGAAGGCGCTCGCCGACCTCCTCGAGGTCCAGACCGGCGACTTCCTTGAGATATTCGCCGCCATGGACGGGCTGCCTGTGACGGTCCGCCTCCTCGATCCGCCCCTGCACGAGTTCCTCGACGACCCCCGCGAGCTCGAGATCGAGATCGTGCGCGATGAGTGCGCCGGCGTCGACCCCGCCAAGATCGCCGTCAAGAGGGCACTCCTCTCCAAGATCGATTCGATGACCGAGCACAACCCGATGTTGGGTCTGCGCGGCTGTCGCCTCGGCATCATGTTCCCCGACATCTTCGCGATGCAGGTGCGCGCCATCGCCTCGGCGACCGCCACCCTCATCAAGAAGGGCCTGAATCCCAAGCCCGAGATCATGATCCCGCTCGTCGCGGTGCTCGCCGAGCTCCAGACGCTCCGCTCGGAGTCCGAGGTCGTCATCGCCGAGGTCTCTGCCGAGACCGGTGTCGAGCTCAATCTCCCCATCGGCACGATGATCGAGCTTCCTCGAGCCTGCGTGACCGCCGACGAGATCGCGACCGCGGCCGACTTCTTCAGCTTCGGTACCAACGACCTCACCCAGACGACGTTCGGATTCTCGCGCGACGACATCGAGGGTAAGTTCCTGCCCCGCTATCTCGACCGTAAGATCCTGACCCGCAACCCGTTCGAGACCATCGACGAAGGCGTTGCTAAGCTGGTCGAGACGGGCTGCGAGCTCGGTCGCAAGACGTCTCCCAAGATCAAGCTGGGCGTCTGCGGAGAGCACGGCGGCGATCCCGATTCGATCAAGCGCCTCTCCAAGGCCGGCCTCACCTACGTGTCCTGCTCGCCGTACCGCGTGCCTCTCGCCCGACTCGCAGCCGCTCAGGCCGCGATCGCCGAGACCACCGCTGTCTCCGACAACCGCTAAACATCGTCACTGCCTGGGGGCCCGTCCGAGAGGACGGGCCCTTTTCTATGTTCGGGACAGTGGTGTGCGGTATGCTTTCGCCAGGAGATCAGGAGGTCTTGATGCAGGATTTCAACGTCCTTACACGCGAGGAGTATGAACGCGCCGAGCACGAGCGGTTGTCGCCACTCGCCGCCTTCGCCGACCAAAGCCGCGGCAGGGAACGACAGGGGAGCATCGACCTGTTCCGCACCGAGTATCAGCGGGACCGGGATCGCGTGCTTCACTGCAAGTCGTTTCGTCGTCTCTCGCACAAGACGCAGGTCTTCCTCGCCCCCGAGGGTGATCACTATCGCACTCGCCTCACCCACACGCTCGAGGTCTCCCAGATCTCACGTTCGATCGCCCGAGCATTGCGCCTCAACGAGGACCTCACAGAGGCCATAGCGCTCGCGCACGACCTCGGACACACTCCCTTCGGTCACACGGGCGAGGACGCCCTCTCACGCTGTCTGGCGATGTCGCGCGGTCTTGACCCCGAGGCACACCGCGACCTTTACAAGCACAACGAGCAGTCGTTGCGCGTCGTCGAGGTTCTCGAGTACGAGGGCAAGGGGCTCAACCTCACCTGGGAGGTGCGCGACGGCATCCGGCATCACACCGGTTCGGAGCGCGCTGCGACTCTCGAAGGGCGCATCGTCGCGACTTCTGACCGAATCGCTTACGTGAACCACGACATCGACGACGCGATCAGAGGCGGGGTCATCTCAGAAGACGATCTTCCCGCTTCGACGCATCGGATCCTCGGCTCCCTGCACCAGGATCGCATCGCCACGCTGGTGAACGACATGATCGCCGAGAGTGCGCGCGTGGGCGACATACAGATGTCGGCTCCCGTATGGGACGCCATGCAGGAGCTCCGAACCTA
>CAZMJV010000032.1:10530-15856 GCA_964566905.1 uncultured Coriobacteriia bacterium
TCCGGCGAGTCGGAGTCTGCTACCAGGCCCAGTTCCCGTCCTTGAACACGACGACCTCTTCGCCGCTCGCGGTGGTGCCCACGATGGAGAGGTCCTCGGTCCCGAACATGAAGTCGACGTGCTCGAGCGACTTGTTCATGCCGTGTGCCTTGAGCTCGTCGGTCTCCATCTCGAGTCCACCCTCGATCGTCTCGGGGTAGCTGTCACCCAGAGCGAGGTGGCAGGCGGCGTTCTCGTCGTAGAGGGTGTTGTAGAAGACCCGACCGGTGTTGCTCACTGCGGAGTCGAAGGGGACCAGGGCGACCTCGCCGAGATGACGTGCGCCCTCGTCGGTGTCGAGGATGCGCGCGACGGTCTCCTCGCCCTCGTCGGCCGAGAAGTCGACGACGATACCGTCTTTGAAGGTGAACCGCAGGCCCGTGATGAGGACGTTGTTCTCGAACAGGGGCTTGGAGCACACGACGACGCCGTCCACACGGTCGCGATGGGGCGCCGAGTAGATCTCCTCGCTGGGCATGTTGGCGATGAAGGGATCTCCGCTCGCACCCTCCTCCTGCGTGGCGAGGAAGCGGTAGCCGTCGACGAGACCGACGGTGAGGTCGGTTCCGATGCCGCTCGTGAAGTGCAGCTTGGTGAAGCGATGCTCGTTGAGCTTGTCGCGGTTGGCGAAGCTGGACGCCACGTGGGCGTCCCAGTTCGCGATCGGGTCTCCCTCGAAGGTGCGGGTGCAGACGAGTACGTCCTTCCACAGAGCCTCGAGCGCCTCGTCGGCGGGCAGGTCGGGGTAGACCATCCCTGCCCACTCGGGCGTGGGGATTGCGACGAGGTTCCAGCGCACGATGTTCTTCATTCGTGCGTCGCGCATCGGCGCGATTGCCTCCATGCGCGCCTTGTTCCACGCGGAGATCTTCTCGGGATCGAGTCCCGCGGGGGGAGGTGTCGTGGTCAGCAGGCCGACCCAGCAGGTGTTCTCGTCGGCGTAGTCGTTCTGCGCCGCAGCCTGGTACGCGGGAATGGACGTCAGCACGTCCATGGAGGCGTTGCGCAGGCGGATTTCGCCGCTCTTCTCATCGCCCCAGTGCACCATGACGTCGCTCGCGCCGGCCGCGTACGCCTCCTCCTGGACCAGCCGCGCGAACTCCGCGCACTGGATGGGGGAGATGAGGATGAGCTTCTGCCCCGGTTTGAGGTTCACACCACGCTTGATGACGAGGTTCGCGTACGCGCTCTTGCGCTCTGACAGATATCCTTTTTCCATAACGGCCTCCTTGGTAAAAATCGTCACGATACACAATAGCCAAGATGTATGTTCTGATACAGGGGTAAACATTCCAAAATCGGGTTGTATTTATCCAAGTACGGTTGTACAATCACCTATTCCTTCCCGCGATCCCATCGACGTCCATACAGGCTTCCGGTCAGAGCGTTTTCCGCAGGCCGGTGTGCGATAATCGTCACGATACGCGGCGACGCTCTGTTTGCTGTGTCTGCATACCGAAGGGGGTGAGAGATGGGTCGGATCGGAGACGACGATATTCGTCGAGTACGCGAAGCGACCGATGCCGTCTCACTCATCTCTGAGCGCGTCGTGCTCAAGCAAAAGGGTCGCCTCTTCTGGGGCTGCTGCCCGTTCCACAACGAGAAGACTCCGTCCTTCAAGGTCGATCCCGGAAGCCAACTCTGGCATTGCTTCGGGTGCGGCAAGGGCGGCGACGCGTTCGGCTTTCTCATGGAAGCCGAGAACATGCAGTTCCCCGACGCGATCCGTTATCTGGCCGACCGCGCGAACATCGAGCTGGTCGAGGAGGGCGGTCCGGGTATGTCCCGCGGACACAAGGAGCGCCTCATCGCCGTCTCGGAGGAGACCGCAGAGTTCTACCACACCTGCCTCTCTCGGCTTCCTGGCGAGGACGCCGCTAACGCCCGTTCGTATCTCGCGAAGCGCGGGTTCGGCAGCGAGGTCTCAAAGCGGTGGAGTCTCGGCTACGCCCCCGGCAGGGGAGCGTTGGTCGCGCACCTGACCTCCAAGGGATTCACGGCGGCAGAGATCGTCGATGCGAACGTCGGGTTCAAGTCAGACGGTGGATCACTCCGCGACCGCTTCTATGAGCGGGTGATGTTCCCCATAGCGGACCTTCAGGGCCGTACGATCGCGTTCGGCGGCCGCGTCATAGGTGCGGGCGAACCGAAGTACCTCAACACCCAAGAGACGCCGATCTTTCACAAGTCTTCCAACATGTTCGCGATCGACCGTGCGAAGGCGACCATCGTGTCGACCGGAGTCGCGCTGGTGGCCGAAGGTTACACCGACGTCATCGCGCTGCACGAGGCAGGCATCACCAACGTGGTCGCCACGTTGGGCACCGCGCTGACCGAGCAGCACGTGAAGCTCCTCTCGCGGTTCGCACGCAAGATCATCTACGTCTTCGACGGCGACGAGGCCGGCAAGCGCGCGGCCGATCGGGCGTCGGAGTTCATCGACTCGTCGCTCACTCCCGAGTCGGGACGAAGCCGCACCGAGCTCTACGTCGCCGTCCTTCCTGCCGGGAAGGACCCGGCCGAGATAATCTCCGAGCAGGGCGCCGACGTGTTCACCGCGTACATAGACGCCGCTGTACCTCTTTTGCGTTTTTCCATCGACCGCAGGTTGGACCGATGGGATCTCGATAGACCCGAAGAGCGCTCGAGCGCGCTTCGGGATGCCGCTGAAGTTCTGTTTCCCGTGAAGGGTTCGATACTTGCCGACGACTATGCGAATTACATCGCGGATCGGCTTCTGGCCGATTTCACAACGGTCAGGAAGGCTATCGACGACGCACGGCCGCAGAACGCAAGACCGACCTCCAGAGACGAGCATGCAGTCGCTGCCACCGGAGCCGGCGAGGAGCAAGACTCCCCCGAGCTCAAACTCGAACGCGAACTGCTCTCGCTTGTCACCACGAGGCCGGAACTCCTGCGCGACGCAGCGCAGGCGCTCGAAGGGGTGCCGTGGTCGTCTCCGCGGCATCGCCAGTTGGCTGGGATAGTTGCCGGAGCCGCTCCGACTACTTCCGCGGCCGAGATCGTCGCCATTGCCGAGGCGGCCCTACCCGGATCGGCGGCCGTGCTCTCCGGCGGAACGCTCGAAGCCGGCGGGGACATGGACCTCGGCGAGACCCTCGGTTTTCTCAAGAAGAGCCTTATAGAGGCTGATCTTGAGAAGAGGATCATGGCGGGAAATGCACGACTGCGTACGAGCGGTTCGCTTACTCCGGAGGAGTTCGACGGGCTGTTCAGGGAGGTCGTCGAGCTTCAGAAGGAGCTTGCCGGTCTCCGAAAGAAACGCGGATAGACAGAAGTGACCCACGAAGGGACAGACGTGACGGATACACCCAAGAAGGTCAAGAAAACAGACAAGCCCCAGGTCGAGGAGACGACTGCGAAGAAGCCTGTGAAAGCGAAGGCTTCCGAGGTCGCTCCCGAGAAGGCTCCCACAAAGACTCCTGCAAAGAAGAAGCCGGCTGCGAAGGCGCCTGCAGCCGAGGAGGCTCCCGTCGAGAAGAAGGCGCCCGCCACGAAGCCCGCGGCCAAAAAGGCCCCTGCCAAGGCGGCAGCGACAAAGCATGCCGAGCTCGATCTCCCCGAGATCGCGGTGCTGGTGAAGATGGGTCGGAAGCAGGGCGTCCTGAGCAACGACGACGTCACCCACGTCCTCGGCGACATGGAGCTCAACGACCAGCAGATCGAGACGATCTACGAGCATTTCCGTGCCGAGGGCATCGAAGTGTCCGACGACGCGGTCGCGGTCACAGACGAGGCGCTCGTCGAGGGGGTTCCCCTCGAGGAGGAGCATCACGAGGTCGATGTCGAGCTCGACGATGAGCACCCCATCGAGACGATTCCCGACACCGAAGTGGACATCGTGCTCCCCAAGGCGGTCGGCAAGGCCAAGAAGAAGAGCAAGAAGCGTTCCGACGCAGCCGCCCTGGCTCCGCTGACCGGCGATCCGGTCCGCATGTACCTCAAGGAGATCGGCAAGGTCAACTTGCTCACGGCCGCGGAGGAGATCGACCTCGCGATGAAGATTGAGGCAGGTCTCGAAGCCGGCCATCGTCTCGAGGAGGCTGAGGAGACCGGCGTCGAGCTCATCGGTCGCGAGCGACGTCGCCTCACCCGCGTCGAGCAGGTCGGAATCGATGCGAAGCAGCAGCTCACCGAGGCGAACCTTCGTCTCGTCGTCTCTATTGCCAAGCGCTACGTTGGTCGCGGCATGCTCTTCCTCGACCTCATCCAGGAAGGCAACCTCGGTCTCATCCGCGCGGTAGAGAAGTTCGACTACACGAAGGGCTTCAAGTTCTCTACGTATGCCACGTGGTGGATCCGTCAGGCCATCACCCGCGCGATCGCGGACCAGGCACGTACGATCCGCATTCCCGTGCACATGGTCGAGACGATCAACAAGCTCGTGAGGATCCAGCGTCAGCTGCTCACCGAGCTCGGTCGCGAACCTACCCCGGAGGAGATCGGCGCGCAGATGGACATGACGGCGGAGCGCGTCCGTGAGATCCAGAAGATCTCGCAGGAGCCTGTTTCGCTCGAGACTCCCATCGGCGAAGAGGAGGACAGCCAGCTCGGTGACTTCATCGAGGACAGCGACGCCGTCGTTCCTCCGGACGCCGCGAGCTTCTCGATGCTGCAGGAGCAGCTCGGCAAAGTCCTCGGCGAGTTGGGCGACCGTGAGCGCAAGGTCATCGAGCTTCGGTTCGGGCTGCTCGACGGACATCCCCGCACGCTCGAGGAGGTCGGACGCGAGTTCGGAGTAACGCGTGAGCGCATCCGACAGATCGAGTCGAAGACCCTCGCCAAGCTGCGCCACCCGTCGCGTTCGGGCAAACTGAAGGACTATCTCGAGGAGTAATGCTGTAAAATCTCCTTCGTGCTTAGCGGGCCTATAGCTCAACGGTGGAGCAGGGGACTCATAATCCCTTGGTTGCAGGTTCGAATCCTGCTGGGCCCACCAGTCGTTACCTGCAGAAACGCCCCCTTCCGGGGGCGTTTCTTTTGTCTCAGGTGGTTTTGATGCCTATGTATACGAGCAGCTCGAGATCCAAATCGGTGCATGCTTCTCGAAGAACTCGTCGTGCCTCTCGATAATCTCCTGATCGACGTCGGCGAAGTCGATGAGGCCCATGTAGATGAGCTTGTAGTTGTGTTTCGGACGGTACGTCTTCAGGTTCTCGGCCGCTACGGCTGCCGCCTCCACCATCGTGTATCCGGCGGTCTTGCAGTACACGGTCAGGACCGTCTTCTCGTCGACCTCATCGGCCAAAAACACGTAGCACGGTTT
>CAZMJV010000032.1:15956-17458 GCA_964566905.1 uncultured Coriobacteriia bacterium
GGGGGAATGCGGTCGTCGCTCTTGATCTTGACCGCCTCCCACATCTCGGCGGGGGAGGAGCCGTCCGCTGCTTCAAGGATCGTTCCGAAGTCGCGACGCTCGTTCAGCACTTCTTTGCCAGCGGGCGTGGTCGCCTTGACCTCGAGCCACATCTGGCGGATTTCGGTGAGGCCCGTGGGGAGGTAGTGACCGGCTCCGACGTTGGTGATCGTCGTCTTGAGGGCGACCTCGGACCCCACAGCCGCCATCTCGTTGAATTCGAGGTCGAGGGTCGCAGCTGCTTGAAGGTTCGCCTCAGCGAGCTTGGAGTCGCCCAGGGCGACGTTGCCGCCCGCGAAGGTCATGTTGAAGATGTTGGGACGGTCGGGCCCGCTCGATGCGGACTTGCCGGGGTTGGGCTTGGTAACGCCAGGTCCGGGGGTCATGTGGCAATCCTGGCATACGATGCCTTCGGCGGCGTAGGAGCTGGCCTTCCATTCGGAGTAGGTAGACTCGAGGTGCGTGCCGTTCCCGGGATGGTCGACGTTGTGGCAGTTTCCGCAGAATTCCGCAGTCTTGTGGAACTCGGAATATGCGGTCGCATGTCCGGGGGAGACCGCATCATCGAACTGGGCGCGCTTGGTTCCGTCGGGTGTCAGTGCCGCAGAGGCATTTCCCAATGGGCCCTCGGTGCCGGTCACCTGGTGGCAGAAGTCGCAGGTGACACCCTCAGCCGCAACCTTGCTCAACTTGCTGATGTCTGCGCTGTCGATCTCGCCGGCCATGACTCCGATTGGGGTGTGGCATCTCGTGCAGAAGCCGCCCATGGCGGGATCAGCCTTGACCGCCTCGTCGAGCTTCGTGAGGAATATCGGATCGGTGATCGCTTTGGCATGCATGGAGGGCTGCCACTCATTTACTCGCTCGGAGTGGCAAACACAGCCCGAGGTCGGAGTGAACATGGAGCTCGGGATCGATGCGGGAAGTGCGAGAGCGACAGTCGCTGTCGTGACCATGAACAGTGCTATCACAGCGGTGCCTAACAGCTTTCTCATCACGGACCCTTTCTTCTCATTCATCGGAGTTCCTCCCAGGTTTCCAACGATGCCTTCATTCGGCGCAATCATACCCCCTGAAGAGTAAGATTCTGTAGGGTGCGTGTCCCGGTGGCGAGCGTTTCTCGGAATACTCCCTGCTTGGGGCTTGCCAACGAGGTGAGACCTTCGTATACTTTCAAATCGCGTCGCGAGACGAGATTCCTCGGTAGCTCAATGGTAGAGCGTTCGGCTGTTAACCGAAATGTTGTAGGTTCGAGTCCTACCCGGGGAGCCAAAAATCACACAGACCTCCATCACGGAGGTCTTTTCTTTTCGCCGAGGTCACCGCCGTGCAACCTTGCGCCGAGGTACCTCAACCAGTAGAATGACTTCTCGCCGGCATGGCAGAGGGCGATTAGCTCAGGGGGAGAGCGCTTCCTTCACACGGAAGATGTCGGGGGTTCAAATCCCTCATCGCCCACCATT
>CAZMJV010000033.1:0-3755 GCA_964566905.1 uncultured Coriobacteriia bacterium
GGCGACATCGTCACCGTGGGAGTCAGCAGATTCGAATACCGGGAGGACTGATCGCGTGATCGACGTCGTCCTGATGGTGGGAAAGATCCTCCTCCTGGGCCTGCTCTACCTCTTCCTCTTCGCCATGATGCGCACCGGCATCGGTCTGGTGAAGGGCCAGCGCGCGCAGCGCGAGGCCTGGAGCATCTCGGTCGAGAAGGGCCCCAAGGAGCTGCGAGGCGTCAAAGTCGCCGTGACAGGGCCGGTCGTAATCGGCCGCTCCCCCGGCGCTGACATCGTCATCGACGACACGTTCGTCTCCGGACGCCATGCGCGATTCTCGCCTCTCGGAGAAGGGCTGCTCGTAGAGGACCTCGGCTCGACCAACGGGACGCTCCTCAACGGGCAACCCGTCACCTCCCCCGCAGGACTGCGTGCGGGCGACCAGGTCGCCATCGGCGCCGTCACGCTCAAGGTGGCTCACAAATGAGCGAGCACATCGCACCCCCCAGTGGATCGCGCACCGACATCGGGCGGGTGCGTCAGCACAACGAGGACTCACTGATCGTCTCTCCCCCGCTCTACGTGGTGGCTGACGGCATGGGCGGACACGACGCCGGCGAGGTCGCAAGCGAGATCGCCGTCGAGGCCCTCGCGGCGCACGCTCCTCGCTACGCCGACGCCCAAGGACTGGGTCGCGCCGTGAAGGCTGCCAACCGCGCCGTGTTCCGCGCCGTCTCGGAAGGCCGCGGCAAGGTGGGGATGGGAACGACCCTCACCGCCGCCATCGTCGAGGACAGCTCGATCGTCGTCGCGCAGGTCGGGGACTCCAGGGCGTACCTCCTGCATGCGGGAGCGCTGCAGCGCATCACCCGCGACCACTCGCTCGTCGCCGACCTCATCGAACAGGGCCGTATCACCGAAGCCGAAGCCCGCTACCACCCCAACCGCTCGGTCATCACCCGCGCATTGGGCAGCGACGCCAACATGGAGGCCGACCTCTACGAGGTCGACGCCAGCCCCGGCGACCGCCTGCTGCTGTGCTCGGACGGTTTGAGCGGCATGATCGAAGACGACCGGATCGCCCAGATCCTCGCCTCCAACCGAGACCCGCAGGATGCCGCGGACTCGCTTATCGATGCCGCGAACGAAGCAGGCGGCCATGACAACATCACCGCGATCGTGGTCGACGTCGTCGGGCGGGAGCAGGCGGTCCTCAAGCGCCGCAACCGCCGCGCCACCCTCGCGATCGTCGGCTGGGTGCTCGCCTCATTACTCCTCGTCGTCCTCGCCGTCGCGGGCGTCCGCTACTACGCCTACAACTCCGCGTTCCTCATCGACGAGGGCGGTTTCGTCTCGCTGCATCGGGGAATCCCCGGCTCGGTCGCGGGGTTCACCTTCGACTGGCCCGTGAGCGGAGAGACCACCATCGCCGTCGAGGTGCTTCCCACCTCGGTGCAGCGCAAGCTGCAAGACGGCTTGAGGCAGAACTCCGTGGAGGCGGGCAAGCGCACCCTCGATGTCTACCGAAGCTACGCCGACGAAGCCGCCGCCGAACTGTTGCGCTCGCAGGAGACGACGATGCCGGGCACCGATGCGCAACCGTAGGGCAACCGAACTCCTGCTTCTGGCGGCGGCCACCCCGGTGGTCCTGCTGGCGTTCGCGACCCTGATCGCGAGAACCGGCGAACCTCTCACCGTGCGCTCGCTCGAGGTGCCGCTCGGACTTCTGGTGGCATTCCTGGTGTCCCACGTTGCCGTGCGCCGCTTCGCGCCCGCGGCAGACCCCGGGTTGCTCCCCATCGCGTACATGCTCTCGGGCATCGGCCTCGCCTTCGTCACGCGACTCGACCCCGAGGCCGCGCCTCGACAGGTGATGTGGCTGCTTCTCAGCGTAGTCGCGCTGGTCGCAACGCTCGCGCTGGTGCGCTCGTTCGACGCGGTCAAGCGCTACAAGTACACGACAGTGCTGGGCGGTATCCTCCTCCTCATCCTCCCTGCCGTCGTCGGCAAGGAGATAAACGGAGCCAAGCTCTGGCTCTCCGTCGCGGGGACCACGTTCCAGCCCGGCGAGATCGCGAAGATCCTGCTCGTCTTGTTCCTCGCCGCGTACCTGGCCGAGAACCGGGAGATGCTCTCGATCTCCACCCGGCGATTCCTCTGGATGAACATCCCCGAGCCCAAGACGCTCTTCCCCTTGATCTTCATGTGGGCGCTCTCTTTGGTCGTGGTCGTGTTCGAGCGCGATCTCGGCTCGGCCCTGCTGCTCTTCAGCATCTTCCTGGTGATGATCTACGCGGCCACCGGTCGCCCGGGATACGTCGTCGGCGGGCTGGTGCTCTTCGGCGCAGGGGGCACCGCGGCCTGGTCGCTCTTCTCCCACGTGCAGTCGCGCGTGACGATCTGGCTCGACCCGTTCCCCTATGCGGCGGACAAGAGCTACCAGCTCGTGCAGTCGCTCTACGCCTTCGCCGACGGCGGGATGGTCGGCACCGGAATCGGCAACGGCATGCCCACGCGCATACCGTTCGTCTCGACCGACTTCATCTTCTCTGCCATCGGAGAAGAGCTGGGGCTCCTCGGAGCAGCGGCCGTCATCCTGCTCTTCCTGCTGTTCGCGATCCGTGGGTTCATCACCGCCGCACGCGCCAAATCCGACCTCGCGGCGTTCGTCGGCGTCGGCCTCGTCGCGGCGATCTCCATGCAGGCGTTCGTCATCATCGGAGGAGTCACCCGCCTCATCCCCCTGACCGGAGTCACGCTGCCCTTCATGAGCCGAGGCGGTTCGTCGCTCCTCTCCAGCTTCATCATCCTCGCGCTCCTGCTGCGCGCGGGAGACGAGGGCACCGGTCTCGAGACCGAGATCGAGATGTCGTCGATGGACTCGGGAATCCTGGGACGCGTCGCGCTCGGCAAGCGTCTCACCGGACTCACCACCGTGTTCGCCGTCCTCTTCGCGGTCCTCGTCGGCAACCTCACCTACATCCAGGTCGTGAAGGCCGAGGAGTACGCGGCCAGGCCCGACAACACCCGTTCGATAACCAAGTCGGCCAAGAACCAGCGCGGGTCGATACTCACCGACGACGGCGTCGTTCTGGCCGAGTCGATCGCCCAGCCGGACGGAACCTACGCCCGCAGCTATCCCGAGGGGTCGCTGGCCGCGCACACGATCGGGTACGTCTCGGTCACCTACGGCCGCTCGGGCATCGAGGCGGCGGAGAACGACGTGCTCTCCGGTACACGGGTCTTCGCGACCTGGAGCGATGTGATCGACGCGGCGTCGGGTCGGCCCACCTCGGGAAACGACCTCGTGTTGACGATCGACTCTGAGATCCAGCGCGCCGCTGAAGCCGGGCTCGTGGGACGGACCGGTGCGATCGTCGTGCTCGACCCTCGCACCGGAGCCGTGCTCGCCTCAGCCTCGAGCCCCACCTACGCCCCCGCGACGGTCGGCGACGTGTTCGCCGCAGGAGCCGGATCGAGCCAGCTGATCGACCGCGTGCGCGATTCCCTCTATCCGCCAGGGTCGACGTTCAAGATCGTGACGCTCACAGCCGCGCTTTCGGAGGGAATCGCCACTCCCGACCGGGTCTTCTCCGCACCCGCGTCGATCGAGATCGGCAACGCGCCCATCACCAACTACGGCGGGTCCTCGGCCGCCTCGCTCACGCTCACCGAAGCGACGGCGCGGTCGTTCAACACCGTCTTCGCACAGCTCGCCGACGAACTGGGACCGAAGCGCCTTGTGGCGCAGGCCGACAAGTTCGGATTCGGTA
>CAZMJV010000033.1:3855-9141 GCA_964566905.1 uncultured Coriobacteriia bacterium
CCCTCCGGGCGCGTGCTCGACTCGACCGACCCCAAGCGCCTCTCGACTGCGACCGACACGAAGACCGCGGCCACGGTGTCCTCGATCATGGAGACGGTCGTGACCTCCGGAAGCGGCAGACCCGCAGCAATCTCGGGGGTCCGTGTCGCGGGCAAGACGGGTACCGCCGAGGTCGGCAAGGGAACCGCCTCGCACAGTTGGTTCATCGGGTTCGCCCCGGCAGACAACCCGACGGTCGCCATTGCGGTCATCCTCGAGAACGGCGAGGGTGGCACGCCCGCCTCCGCGATCGCCCGGCCGATCCTGCAGGCGGCGCTGGCCCGATGACGCTGGAGATATGTCGAGTTGACGAAGACGGAGCAGATGCGTCGGCGGCAACCTCGTTGGGATAGAATAGCCAAGAGTGGAAAGCACAATCGACAGACCTGAGGAGCATCGTTGGAAGAGAGAACTCTCGGACGCCGATATCGCCTGACCGAGAAGATCGGCGAGGGCGGAATGGCCGTTGTTTACAAAGCCCAGGACGAGGTTCTGGGCCGGACGGTCGCCGTGAAGATCATGCATCCCCAGTATGCAGCCGACCCGACCTTCGCGGCGCGTTTCCGCCAGGAAGCCCAGGCGGCGGCGAACCTGCAGAGCCCCTACATCGTGAACATGTACGACTGGGGACGCGACGGCGACACCTACTACATCGTCATGGAATACATCCGCGGCATCGATCTGAAGTCCGCCATCGAGCAGCGCGGTGCGATCGACCCTCGCAAGGTCGCCGAGATCGGCGCCCAGGTCTGCGCAGCCTTGACCGTGGCCCATGGCTACGACATCATCCACCGCGACATCAAGCCGCACAACATCATGGTGCAGCCCGACGGCAACGCGAAGGTCATGGACTTCGGCATCGCTCGCGCCGGCAACAACTCGATGACCCAGACGGGGTCGGTGCTCGGCACCGCCCATTACGTCTCCCCCGAGCAGGCGCAGGGCCTGCCGCTCACCGCGGCGTCCGACATCTACTCGCTGGGCGTCGTGCTCTACGAGGCCTCGACCGGCAAGGTGCCCTTCGACGCACCCGAAGCGGTCGCCGTCGCCCTCAAGCAGGTCAACGAGCAGCCGGTCCCGCCCCGCCGCCTCAATCCCCAGATCGACCCCGCATTCGAGTCGATCATCCTCAAGGCGATGTCCAAGAAGCCCTCCGACCGGTTCGCCTCTGCCGGCGAGATGCGTGCGGCCATCAAGGCCCACCTCGCAGGAAAGCCGATCGCGGCAGGCGCCACCGCCGTCATCCCCCCCGTTCCCGCCGTCGCAGGTGCGGCGAGCGTGGGTCGCACCTCCGTCATGCCGGCCGTGAGCGCTGCGGGCGGACGCGACGAGGACTGGGACGACACCCGCGTCGTGGGTGCCCCGGTACGCCAGGCAATCCCCGAGAAGCGACCCAGGTGGCCGTGGATCGTCGTCGCAGCGGTTCTCGTTCTCGCAGTCGCCCTGGGAGCCGCTTGGGCGACCGGGATGTTCGCCGAGAAGGGCACCGCGGTTCCCGACGTCGTCGGCACGAAGGTCGCCGACGCGAAGGTCGAGATCGTCTCCGCAGGGTTCAAGGTCGGGAAGATCGAAGAGCGATTCAACAAGGATGTCGCCGCAGGCCTGGTCATCAGCCAGGATCCGACCCCTCCCGCGACGTTGCTGGCGGGCGGCACGGTCAACTTGGTCGTATCCAAAGGTCAGGAGACCGGCTCCGTCCCTGATGTCGTGGGCAAGACCGAGGCCGAGGCGTTCCGCATCCTCAAGGAGGCCGGGTTCGACCCGCAACCCGCGCCCGACGAGTACTCCGACGAGGTCGAGGCCGGCCTGGTCATGAGCCAGGTCCCGGGCGCAGGCGAGAGCGCCGAGAAGGGCGCGACGGTCAACTACACCGTATCGAAGGGCACCGAGCTCGTGGATGTCCCGAACGTCACCGGAAAAGCCCAGGCGGACGCGACGAAGCTCCTGAACGACGCCGGGTTCGACGTGGTCGTGAAGCAGGAGTACGTCGACACCGTCGAGGCCGGGATCGTCTCGAACCAGTCCCCCACCGCCGGAGTCGCCGCCAAGAAGGGATCCTCCGTGACCATCACGGTGTCTCAGGGCAAGTCGACCGCTTCGGTACCCGACGTGGTCGGGATGAAGGAGCAGGACGCCGTCAAGGCGCTCGAGTCGCGCGGCTTCAAGGTCAGCGTGATCTACGAGGCGCACGCCAACTCCATGACGGTCATCGACCAGAACCCGCCGAGCGGCACCGAGGTCAAGCGTGGATCGACCATCGAGCTTCTCGTCGACAAGGGCAACCAGTAGCGACCCACCTGTCGCGCGACGTATGGGGACGGTGTTATACTCTCCGCGCGTAAATCGCCTTCGTAGCTCAGGGGATAGAGCAACCGCCTCCTAAGCGGTAGGTCACAGGTTCAAATCCTGTCGAGGGCACCAGAGAACACCAGCGAGCCAGAAGCCCTTGGGCCTCTGGCTCGTTTCGTTATGCATGTGGGTTGGCTATATACTCATAAGCAAATATATCCATCGGAGAAGTTCATCGACCGGACAGCGACGGACAGACGATGACTCGGCGCGGGGCACGCTTCACGCCGACGACGTGGAGGAGAGACATGCGGAGAACAAACGCACTGGAAATCGCGGTGGGAGTCCTGCTCATAGCCCTTGGAATCGCATTCCTCGGCAACATGACCGGGTGGTGGCAGTTCGACGTCTTCTTCGCCGGATGGTGGACGCTCTTCCTCATCGTCCCTGCGGTTGCGAGCATGATCCAATCCGGAATCAACGTCGGCAACGGTATCCTGCTGGCCATCGGTGCGGTTCTGCTCGTGGACCAACAGGGCCTGCTGGGCGACTACTCGGCGTGGTCCTTCATCGCCCCCGTCGTCGTCATCGCGATCGGGCTCGGGCTGATCTTTCGCTCGGCGCGCGGCGACACGATTCCTTCCGGCCTGACATCCGGCGCTGGATCGCTCTCGGGAATCTTCGGCGAGAGCACCGCCAGCTATGGAGGAAAGCCGTTTTCGGGGGTTTCGACGAGCGCCATCTTCGGAGCCGTGGTTCTCGACCTGCGTGGCGCGATCATCGAGAATGACGTGCTGGTCAACTCGTTCTCGGTGTTCGGCGGTACCGACGTGTTCGTCGACCCGAACGTGAACGTCGACCTTGTCGGAACGAATATCTTCGGCGGGTCCTCCGACGAGCGCAGAGTCACTCAGGTTTCGGGGCCTGTCGTCCACGTGAAGTCGTTCGCATTGTTCGGTGGACTGACCGTCAAGAGCTGAGAGGTTGCCGGCGTCCGCGACCGGCTGGGCGCTCAGACGCTACGAGGGCAGCACCAGGAGCAGCGACTCGTACGTTACGGTTCCGGTGAGGCCGGCTTGCTCGATCGCGGCGTCGGACTCCTCGTTCGACGGGAGTTGATGGAGCGGGAACGCGCTCGGCATCTTGTCGCCCGGGGCCTTCTCCGAAAGCACCTTCTTCGCAGCCGTCTTGTCGTCTGAGATGATCCCGACAGCCTTGTCCCACGCCTCGTCGACAGCGTCGACCGTCTCGGACCCTCCGAGCGTGAGCAGGTAGTCGTCCGCGACCACAAGCACCGTGGGGATGCTCGAGAGCGCGGGGTCGCTCGCGACCGTCACCAAGGTGACCGGCCGCTTGCCGTCCTCGAGCTTCGCCGCATCCACGAGGCCGACCAACGCGGCATCGACATCCCCCGCCACGAAGGCTGCGAGAAGTTCGTCCTGGGTCTCGTAGAGCACGACCTCCGACGAGGGGATTCCCTGCGCGGTGAATACGCCCTGCTCCTGCGCGATCCAGAGAGGAAGCGCGTCAGCTGTCGCGGGGACACCGATCTTGATGGCGATCGCCGGGGCTGGTTCGTACTTGGGGGCTCCGGAAGCGATGTCCCCATGGGGTGACTTCGCAGCGGGTTCTTCCTTGGAGCAACCGACGGCAGTGACCATAACCGTTGCAGAAAGCGCGAGGATGGCGAGCGAGCGAAGGAGGGGCACGGCGTTCCTTTCGTGGAAATGCGAGTGTGTTCGCCGCCCATTCTATCGTGAGTACGCCTCGCGCGACCTCGACCGACGAAACGACCACACCGGCGACCGCTCGCCGACCGTCGGGGCACCCGGCATGCTGGTATCATCTGAGCATGGAAACCAGCGGACAGATACCGATCCAATCGCCTGAGGCGCGCGAGCTCCTCTCACACGTCTCCGTCGTCTACACCGACCTCGACGGGACGCTCCTCGCTCCCGGCGGTCGGATTCTCGCGACAGCGGACGGCACACCGTCGGCGGCAACCGCGCAGGCGCTCGTCGCGCTCGCGAGCAGAGGCGTCACGGTCGTCCCGGTCTCGGGTCGCAACCGCGTCCAGCTTTCCGAGCTCTGCCGACTCCTCGGATTTGACGGCTTCATGGCCGAGATGGGCACGGTGACCGTACGCGGAACCGGTGCGAGGGCCGAGGTGAGCTACGACACAGGGGTATGGCCGGAAGGAACACTCGGGGGCAGAACGCCCTTCGAGGTGATCGAGCAGTCGGGGGCGGTCGAGGCCCTTCTGCGCGAGTTCCCCGGAGAGCTCGAACCGCATGAGCCCTGGACCGACCACCGCGAATGCACACACCTCTTGCGGGGCCGCGTAGACCCGGCGCGCGTCGCCGAGTTGCTCTCGGTCTTCGAGCTACCGCTGACACTTCTGGACAACGGCACCATCCATCCCCCCAAGCACACCCTCACGATCAGCGGGGACATCCACGCCTACCATCTGCTGCCCACCGGCACGTCGAAGGCACACGCCATCGCCGCCGATATGGCGCACAGAGGGGTTCTCCGAAGCCACACGGTCGCGGTTGGGGACTCGGCGGCGGACGCCGCGATGGGCGACGCCACCGGGGCGCTCGTCATGATGGCGAACTCGCTGGGCAACATCCGAGTGATCGAAGCGATGGAGCTAAGGGTCGGACCGACGGTCGTGACGACCGGGCGCGCTACGGACGGCTGGGTCGAGTTCGCATCGGTGCTGCTCGACGCTCTGGGCTAAGAGCCTTCTCCGCTGCGCTTCTTGTCGCGACGCGCCTTCCACTCCTCATAGTCCGCCAACACCACAGGCGAGGCGGCGACTGCAATCACCGCCAGGGCGCTCGCGATTCCCACGACGTACACGCTCGTGACGAACCATTCGCCGTGCCCGCTGGTCGGCACGATGCCGGTATTGAGGAAATTGATGAACATGCCGAGTGTCTGGCGGAACGCCTG
>CAZMJV010000033.1:9241-16364 GCA_964566905.1 uncultured Coriobacteriia bacterium
GCCACCAGCGCCGAGGTCGTCGAGAGCGGAGGAGCAGGCGGCACCCAGCCGCTGACGTCGCTCAGGCCTTCGGGCAGATGGGGAAGCACCGAGCTGATGATGGTCGCGCCCCCCAGCGCCGCAACCAGAATCGCTGCGAGCAGACCCGTGAATCGTCGCGTCCCCTCTTTGATCTCGGCCGTCTCGACAGCAAACGAGCGAGTGCGTCGCAGCAGCACCGCCCCGATGCCGACGGGGAGCCAGAAGACGATTCCGCGGAACACGAGAGATATGGCGGTCGCGATGGTTCCCTGCACCCCGTAGGAGGTGAGAAGCAGCGCCACGCCGGCCTCGACGATGCCGACGCCCTGGGGGACCACTGAGATGATGGTGAGGAGAATGGCGACGACGTACCCCGCGGTGAGGGGACCGATCTCAGTGAAGCCGAACGCGAAGCCGACGGCCGTGAACGTCGCGAGGTCGAGGGCATGACCGCCCGTGGCGCAGGCGATCACGCGACCGATGCCCTTGGGGTCGTCCCAGATCGCCTGGGAAGCCTCGGAGAACGAATGCAGCATCTCGGTCGCCCACTTGCGGGGAGCGGGGCGGGAGAACAGCGAGGCCAGGCGCTCGACGGTTCGCTCGATGCCCCCCATGAGCTTGCCGAGAAGGGCGGGGCGGAACTTACCCATCACCAGCAGCGCGGAGAACAGCGCGAGGATCCCGAGCAGTATCAACCCCGCGACGAATTCGCTCGATCCCAAACGGCCGGTGCTCCAGAGGATGACAAAGCCGACAGACATGATGATCGCGAATCCCGCGAAGTACGCCACCTGCGAAAGCAGCATCGCCGAGGTCGCCCGGCCTGCGGACACACCGCGGCGACGGGCGTCGTCGATGATGAGCACCGGGCCGGCGGTCCCTCCGGTGGGCATGATGGTGTTCATGAAGATTGCGCCGAACACCACCGGGATGAACTGCCGTGTCCTGGTCTCGACGCCCACGGCGCGAAACGCTTGGGAGTACGACAGAGCGGTCATCAGATGCCGCCCGACCTGCAGGACAATCGCCACCAGAAGCAGCAGGAACGACCCGTTTCTCACGGTGTCCGCCAGGGTGATGATCTGCGCAGTACGGGTCGTGAGCAGCACGAGTGCCGCGATGCCGACGAACCAAAGGATCGCTTTTCTCACGAAGCTCCTCGCTTGCTGGAATCTTTACTTGTCAATGATAACCGCTCGCAACGCCGTGCAACGGCGACGTGGAGGAGTCGGACCGCGGGGTTGTGCCCTGCGCGCGCCCATCGTACAATGCTTGCGCACGCACTCCGTGCACTTGACATCGAAGAAGTACGCTCCGTCCGTTACGGTGCGGCTCCTGTTCGAACATAGGCCACTGCCCGGAAATGTCGAGAGACGCCAATGGGTAGAACAGCCTCCGGCCGGATTAAGGCCTTGGCTAACGTGGCTGGGTACGCTGGCGGGTCATCCGCTGCATCGCCGCTTCGAGCGTGCGTGCGCCCTACGTCGGACAGTGCCAAAACCTTAGACGAGGGATGGGAGTGGCTCGCAGCACCCTTGGGCCCTCTCGTCATCTGTGACGGGGGCCTTTTTTGATGCGCTCTGTAGCCGAGAAGACAAGGACCTACGTGAAACCTCACAGTTCCTAGCCTCTCCGGTGCCTCCTTTCGGTGGCGCCTGAGGGCGACCACCGTATCAGATCTGCTGTTTCCACAGAGGTACACTCTTGTGGTGACGAGGAGGCCATATGATCTACCTCTCCAACCTGCTGGGACTAAGAGTCCATGACTCTCGCGGCGAGACGCTCGGAGTGCTGAGCGACCTTATCGTCACGACCGGCGAAGCGTTCCCCCGGGTGACCGGGCTCGTGTTCAGAAAAGGCGATAACCCCGCGCTCATGGTTTCGTGGCGCAAGTACGTCGGCGACTTCGCCAAGGACGGCATACACCTCTCAATCGCAGAGAGCGACATCCGGTTCTCGTATCTCCAGAACGACGAGATCCTGCTCGCACGAGACCTCCTCAACAAGGAGGTCGTCGACACGCAGCACAAGCGCGTCGTGAAGGTCGCGGACCTCAAGTTCTCAGGCTCACGCAACCAACTCCGCCTGCTCGGTGCAGAAATCGGCCCGCGCGGAGCTTTGCGGGCCATATCCCCCAGCCTTGAAAGCGCCGCGGTGAAGATTCTCGGCGTGTTGGGAAGGCCGATCGACGAGTCCATCCTCTCGTGGAGTTACATCGATCTGCTCGACAACAACCTCGCAGGCCGCTCGCTCTCCGTGGCGCACAAGCGCATCGCCGAGCTGCATCCCGCGGACCTGGCAGACGTCCTCGAGCAGCTCGACGAGGTGCAGCGCGTACGAATCATCGAACAGCTCGAGGACGAGGCCGCCGCCGAGGCGATCTCCGAACTCGAGGATGAGGTGCAGCTCGGTGTCATCGGAGACCTGGACGAGGAACGCGCGGCGACCCTGCTCGCCGAGATGGACCCGGACGACGCCGCCGACATCCTGAGGGCGTTGCCGGAGGAGAAATCCCTCGCACTGCTCGCGCGGATGAACCCCGAGGACGCCGAAGAGGTCTCGGGCCTTCTCGGATACGAGGAGCGCACCGCAGGAGCGGTCATGACCTCCGAGGTCATGTTCACGCGAGAGGACACCACCGTCGCGGAAGCCGTCGAGCTCGTCCGCGAAGTCTCCGAGGACTACGAGAGCGTCCACTACATCTACCTCACCGAGGAGGGCGGCCGACTCACCGGCGTGCTCTCCCTGCGCTCCCTGCTCACGGCAGAACCCGAGACGCTGCTCTCCGAGCTCGCCTTCCGCGACCTCATCACCGCCTCGCCCGACGACGACCAGCGCGAGGTCGCCGATGCGATCTCCAAGTACGGGCTGCTCGCCATCCCGGTCATCGACGAGAACGGGATCCTTCTGGGAATCGTCACCGTCGACGACGCGATGGCGGTTCTCGAGGAGGAGAAGACCGAGGAGTTCGAGATGGCCACGGGCACGTCGACCACCGGTCGGGTGCGCGGCATTGGGGCGATCGCCGAGCGTCTCTGGTGGTTCATCCGCCGAAACGTCTGGGTCGCGTTCTGGGCGGCAGGATGTCTCATCCTCGCGACGACCGTCTCCAAGGAGACCGCGGAGCTCGTGTTCCCGTCGCTCGTCCTGCTCCCCATCGTTCTGATCATCTGCGACGACGTCATCTCGTCGATCAAAAGCGAGATCCTCTCGCAAAGCGAGGCGTACGACCGTCCGTCCATCGTCGGGATCGTCGTCCGCGAGTTCGTCGTGAGCGCCGGTCTCTCGCTCGTCCTCCTCGTGGCCGTCGTGGCGCTCTTCAGCCTCTTCTTCAGGGCGGCGGGACGCGATGAGACCTTCTCGGCAGTCATGCTCCTCGCACTTCCGACGGTGCTGACGATTCCTGCATCGCTGCTGGTCGGCGTGGGCGTCGGCGAGGCGATGCGTCGTCGCTACGAGCGCACCGGCACGATCTCGGGCACCGGCTATTCGCTCCTCTTGATGTTCCTGGGCACGGGGATACAGGCGTTGCTCGCGCTCGCCCTCTCCTCGAACCTCTCATTCCCGATCCTCTGACCCTAAGCAAGGTGGTGCGCTGATGCTCCAGATCCGACACAAGTCCCTCAACACCAAGGCGATCGAGCTTCTGAGCGAGCTGCCCGCTGACGGCGGATGGCTCGACCTCTCCCAGCCGACCGACCGCGAGGTCGAACGCGCCGCGGCCATGCTCGACCTCCCCGTCGAGGTCCTCAAGGCCCCCCTCGACGACGAGGAGCGCCCCCGCATCGAGTCCGATGAGAAGTACATGCTCATCATCCTCGACCTCCCCCACCTCGAACGCGACCTCGAGGACACGCTCGTCTATCAGACCTACCCGCTGGGCATCATCATCACCCCCAACGCCATCGCGACGGTGAGCCTGTTCGACAACGTTGTGATGAGGGACTTCCGCGAGGGACGCATCGGAGACTTCTCGACCGCCAAGCGCGGGCGCTTCTCCCTGCAGATCGTGCGAGAGATCGCCGCGTCGTACCTCACCTCGCTGCGCCGCATCGACGACCTCTCGCTCGCGCTCGAGCGCAGCCTCCGCCAGTCGATGCGCAACGAGGAGCTTTTCCAGATGCTCTCGCTGGGCAAGTCGCTCGTCTACTTCTCGACCTCGCTCAAGAGCAACCAGGCGGTTCTGCGTCGCATGATGCGGCTCCCGATCTTCACGACCTACGGCGAGGACGCCGAGTTGCTCGAGGACGTCATCATCGAGACCGAACAGGCCATCGAGATGGCGGACATCTACATGAACATCCTCAACTCGACGATGGACGCGTTCGCGAGCATCATCTCCAACAACCTCAACGTCGTCATGAAGGTCCTCACGTCGGCGACCATCGTCATGGCGGTCCCGACCGTGTTCGGCAGCTGGTGGGGCATGAACGTCCCGGTGCCTCTCAACAACTCGCCCTTCGGATTCGCCGTCGTCGTGGCCATCTCCCTCGCGGTCGCTGCCGCGGTGGGCATGTGGCTGCGCAAGCGGAACCTCTTCTAGGAGTCCACGTGGAGGAGACGGTCGGGGATCGCAAGAGCAGGCTGCGCGCCAAGACGCGTGCGTTGCGCCGCAGTATCGATCCCGACGAGCGTGCCCATGGGGCGCAGCGCCTTGCGGAGAATCTCGTCTCTCTGAGCGGCGTCGGCGACGCACCCTGCGTGCTCGCGTATCGCGCCTCCAGCGAGGAGATCTCACTCGATACGACGGTGGCGCTTCTGCGCGAGCGCGGGGTGCGGGTGCTCTTTCCACGGGTCGCCGAGGGACGCTCGCTCGTGCTGCATGAGGTTTCCGGCGACGAGGATTTCGAGCCGGGCGCGTTCGGGATATCGGAGCCGCGCGCGAGCACTCCGATGGCGGACCTCGCGGACGTGCGGGCCGTGTTCGTCCCCGGCCTCGCGTTCGACGGTGCCGGCGGTCGGCTCGGGTACGGGGGCGGGTACTACGACACGCTGCTTCCGCGCATCGCTGGGGACTGTCTCGTCATCGGGGTGTGCTTCGACGAGCAGGTAATCGGCGAGGTCCCGCGCGCTCCGCACGACGTCCTCGTCGACCTGGTGGTGACTCCGAGTCGGGTCATCCACACGGAGGTCTGACCTCAGGGTCGTCGCCCGATCAGTCCTTGTCGTCGTCCTTCTCGGTCATCCCGCTCTTGAACTCCTCCTTGAAGGAGGAGAACATCCCGCCAGTGCGCTTCCTCACCGCCGCAGTCGCCTTGCCTGCCGCCTCGAGGGTCGCGTTCGCCGTGTCCGCCACACGCTTGGTCGCCACTGCCGCAGACTTCCCCGCCGCGCCTGCGATTCCGCCGGATGCCTCCACTGCCAACGCCGAGTCGTCGATCACGACTCCGTCCACGGAGCATGAGACGATCTTCGAGGCGGGGATGTCCTTCCTGCCGACGAGCAGCGTCGCCGTGGCACCGTCCGAGAGCCTGACACCGAGCAGACGTCCGTCGCGCTCGTCGAAGGCGAGGTCGGACACCCTCCCCACCTCACGGCCCGCCGCGGTCGTGACCGGCATGTTGCGCCAGACTATGCATTCGTGGAGGTCGACCCCGAGACGGTCGAGCGCACCTTTGTCCCACACGTCTGCTCCGGGCAGCGCGTAGAGCTTCCCGTCTTCCGTGCGGATCTTGTCGAACGCGATGAACCGGTCGCTCCTCTTGAACATCCAGAGGAAATCGGGGCGTGCGACCATGTAGCCGACCACGCGCTTCTCACCCGGGGCGAACACCGCCTCCGCAAGCTTCCCGACCCGACGCTTCCTATGGGTGCGGATACGTACTCCGCGCATCTCTTTGGCGCTGCGCATCGCTGCCTCTCTCGACATGACGGGCCGGCTCCTACGAAGCCGACCCGTGAATGATTCCCTATTGCTTGCTCCGAGGCGAACCCTTAGACCTCGGGAACGTCCTTGGAGATGTCCGACGCAACGGGCTCGATCTTCGCAGCGGAAGCGTCGAGGACGTTGAGGACCTTCTCGCCTGCGGCGGCGACGCCATGGCTCGCCACGTCGGCGGCCTTCTCGACCCCTCCGACGACGACGGGCACCGCGTTTGCGACGGCCTCACGAGTCGTGGAAGCGGACTTCGCGACCTGCTCGGCGAGACGCTCGCGCGCATCCTCGATCTTCTCGCGGACAGCGTCGGTCTTCTCTGCGACGGTGGGACGGACGTTCGAGGCGATCTCGGTCACGCGGGTGCGACCGGTCTCGTAGATGTCGCGGCCCTCTCCCCAGTAACCGTCGATCTTCTCGGAGACGGCGGCGCGGGTCTCAGCACCGGCGCGCGGGGCGTACAGGACTCCGACGATCGCGCCGACGGCACCCCCGATGAGAAGTGCTGCGAAGGAAGAACCTCTCTTGTCGTACATATCGCACCTCCACTACCACGCGGCTTGGCCGCTCCTTCAGCGACGCGCGAACGCGAATCGCCTGTCCTTACATTCCTACCCTAACATTATGCCCACTGTGCGGCATCATTCGTTTGCCAATGTTTTCTAATACTCCACGCAAGGAACACGCTCGGGTTGCTCAGGCGCGCTCTATCGCCGTCTCGATCAAATCGGAGCAGAGCTCTGAGAACGACATCCCGGCGGCTTCCGCGGCCATGGGGAGCAGCGAATGCTCGGTCATGCCGGGGGAGACGTTGCAGTCCAGGATGCGAACGGTCGCCCCGTCCCAGATCATGTCGACGCGGCTCATGTCCCGAAAGCCGAGGGCGCGATGGACGGCCACTGCCGCGTACTCGATCTGCGAGCGGATGGACTGTGCGACCTCGGGGTCCACGGACAGCGATTCCGAGCGGACCGGCGCGAAGAACTCGGCGCCGTCCTCCTCCGTGCGTGCAGGGAAGTCGAACAGTTCGCCGCGCGGGACGATCTCGACGGGAGGGAGCGCGTAAGCCTCGGCGCCCTCGCCCAGAACCGAGACCGAGAGCTCGACGCCGTCGATCCACTCCTCGATCACGAGGGTGTCGTCGTATGAGAGTGCGGAGAGCATCGCCTCGGCGAGATCGCCCTGCTCGGAGACCTTGCGCACACCGAGAGCGGACCCCTGCTTCGC
>CAZMJV010000034.1:0-14997 GCA_964566905.1 uncultured Coriobacteriia bacterium
AGGCTCCGTGCCGTGGCCGAGCGCGACAGCCGCGACGAGCGTGTTTCCTTCGGGGAGCGACGCGACGGCGCCGGCGACCTCTCGCGAGAACGATCCCGCGACCCAGCAGCTCTCGACCCCTCGTGCCGTGGCCTCGAGCACCAACGCCTCGGCGATGTATCCGAGGTGCCAGTATCTGTTCTGATCTTCTCCCGACACGCTGAGCACGATTGCCGAGGGTGCGTCGTCGATGCGGAAATACGATCCTATAATCCCCTTGAAGAACCCCTCGGGGACCTGCGAGATGATCTCGGCCGAGGCATCCCCGAAGGGGTTTGCCGAATCGGCGAGTGCCTCGAGGTCGGCGAGGAACTCCGCGTCCAGCGGTTTCCCGTCGAACACGCGGGTCGACCTGCGCGAGGCTATCGCGCCATGGAGACGTTGCGCTGAGAAGGCTGAGGGAATCATGATTCCCGGATGATACCCGTGACGAGGGACACCGCGTCTACCAGGTTCTGCTCGTCGACATTCTCGGAGGTGTCGGTCTTCCAGTGCCAGTTGACGGGGACGCCGCGCTCGAGGCCCATCAAGGTCCCCGCAGAATAGCCGCGGGCAAGCGCTGCCGACGCATCGGTCGAGAGGCCCTTGAAAGCGGAGGTCTTCACGTCGATCGAGCGCTCTCGCGACACGCGACGGGCGAGGAACTGCAGCCTACGGTCGGACGGGCGGAGACGAGCCATGCCCTCCGCGGAGATCCAGGACAGGTCGCCCGCGCCCAGGTTGTCGAGATTGATGATGAACGCGCCTTTGAGGGACGGCCCGTGCTCGGAGAGAAACGCCTGCATGCCCACCGTGCCGACCTCCTCGGCGCCGGTCGCAACGAACCAGATCTCCTTGTCCAGGAGGTCCCGGTCGGCTACGGCGAGGACGGTCTCGCGGATGCGACTGACGGTCTGCGAGACGGTCTCTCGCTCGGGCTCGCCCAACATGAGGCCGACCGCACCGCCCTTCCATCCGGCGTCATCGTCATCACCGAAGTTCTCCCACGACCCGATGTCCTCCCCCGCCTTGCGGGCGGTGAATTCCTCGACGCCGAGCCAGTCAGAAATCTCCTCGGGCTCCTCGCCGCGAGGCTTCTTCTTGGGAACGACCCGCTTGAACAACCCGGTCACACGGTCCGCGAGCTCGTGCATGCGCGACTCGGGGATGGGGGTGAAGTCCTCGGCGATGCCGCTGTCGAGATGGGTCCCCGCATCCCAGGTCTCGGCGTGGGAGGACGCCTTATCTGCCCGGGCGTCGGGTTCGATCGGCGGGAGCAGGGCCTCCAAGTCGAACTCGGTGAGCTCCGGCGTGGAGGAGCGGAGAGAGGGTTCTGCATGGTCGGCGACCGACACCGGAACGAACGGACGGGTCGCGCCGAGATCCTCCGAGGCGATCGGCAATTCGGCCTGTTCGGGCGCCGGAGCGCTCATCGGCGGGACTGCAGGAGCGGGCCGTTCGTGCGACGGCCTGGGATCTATGCCGGGGAGGCGCTGCGGTTGCGCGGAGAAATCGGGCTCGAAGGGTACCTCGTCCTCGTAAACGAGTACCGCGCCTGCGGGCACGACGTCCTCCTCGATGAGAGTCTCCGGACCGAAGAGGACCTGCTCGGCCGCCTCCTCATCCTCTCCCTCGATGGGAAGGACTCGGTCAAGCACGCCGAGCATCGCAGCCACACCGGAGGCGTTGTCGTTGGCCCCCGCGACGTAGCCCATCGCCACTTCTCGGTGGATGTTGATGAACAGGGGGATCAGGAGATAGGCGCTGACGAGCATCGTCGCGTACCAGACCCAGGGATCTGCCGCGGCCGGCGCGACCATCTGCGCAAGAATCATGACCGGCGTGAGCCAGGTGCACCATTTCATCAGGGCGAAGGTGACGGGGAAGCCCGAAACCATCCCGGGGGAGAAGGCCAGAGAGGCGCGCGCACTGTCGTAGTGGGCCACGATCACGATCTTGCGCACACGCTCGCCGTGCGAGCTCTTCGGGATATGACGCGCGATCACGTTCTGACTCGGGCCCTTAGGCATGAGGCGCGAGAGGCCCCATCGCGTATCGAGTTCGGACCACATGACGGCTGCCGACGCGAGCGCCAGCACGAACGCGATCGGGGTCAGCCAGGCGAAGAGCCCGGAGATGACCGCCGCAACCAAAGTGGCGAGGTGGTAGATGACGAACGACCACGAATAGGTCCGGGGGGACTCGAACTCCTGGAATTCCGGGGCCAGGCCGTGCGACTCGAATCGCGATCGGATCCATTCGGCGGCATGGAATTCGGAGTCGGTCGAGGCCGGGCGGGGCCCGATCTCATCCGCTAGAGTCTCGACGTATCCCATCAACTTCGACATATAACCTCCACGGGCAGCTTGCTCTCTATCTCGGCACGGCAAAACAGACCGCCGCGTGTCACTCCGTATCCTACATCACGAGGTACCGCGATGCCCCCTGACGCAGGATTCGCCCCGCCGAAGGACGACGGGGCGAATCCGATGATTGATCGATTACGACAGAACTTTACGAGGCGAGCATCTCGGCGACGTCGGCCGCGGCATCGGTTCCGATGGGACGGAGACCGTAGTTCTTGACCAAGACGTCCAAGACGCCGGGGCTGATGAAGGCGGGCAGGGTCGGTCCGAGGCGCATGTCCTTGATTCCCAGGTACAGGAGCGTGAGGAGGATGGCGACGGCCTTCTGCTCGTACCACGAGAGCACGATCGAGAGCGGGAGCCCGTTGACGTCGGTATCGAACGCCTCTGCGAGCGCGACGGCGATGCGGATCGCCGAGTAGGCGTCGTTGCACTGGCCCACGTCGAGGAGACGCGGGATTCCGGCGACCTCGCCCAGGTCATGGTCGAAGAAGCGGAACTTGCCGCATGCGAGCGTGAGGACCACGGTGTCGTCGGGGGTGGCGTCGACGAAATCGGTGTAGTAGTTTCGCCCGGGGCGTGCGCCGTCGCATCCGCCGACGAGGAAGAAGTGGCGGATCTTGCCGGTCTTCACCGCGTCGATGACGGTGGGAGCGATGCCGAGGACGGTGCCGTGTCCGAAACCGACCATGACCTCTCCCGCATCGACGTCGTCAGTGAAGCCCGGGAGCTCCAAGGCGCGCTTGATGAGCGGGGAGAAATCCTTGTGGTCGAGATGCGGGATGCCCTCGTACTGCACCATGCCGCTCGTGAAGATGCGGTCGCGATACTGCTCGGCCGGGATCATCAGGCAGTTGGTGGTCATCAGGATCGCGCCGGGGAAGTCCGCGAACTGGCTGCGCTGGTTCTGCCAAGCCGTTCCCCAGTGGCCGTAGAAGTGCGGATACTTCTTGAGCTCGGGGTACGCGTGGGTCGGGATCATCTCGCCATGCGTGTAGATGTCGATGCCCGTGTCCTTGGTCGCCTCGAGGAGCGCGGCCAGGTCGAGGAGATCGTGGCCTGAGACGACGATCGCCTTGCCGGCGCGGTGGCCGAGCGGGACCTTGGTCGGCTGCGGGGTTCCGTAAACGCCGGTGTTCGCGGCGTCGAGAAGTTCCATAACGCGGAAGTTGATCTTGCCGCACTCGAGCGTGAGGTCGAGCCATGCTCCGAGATCGAGATCCGGGTTCGCGAGCGCGTCGAGCGCCTTGAAGAGGTACAGCGCGACCTCGGGGTCGCTCTGGCCGAGTCGGCGGGCGTGATGGGCGTATGCCGCGACGCCCTTAAGGCCGTAGAGGGTCGTCTCCTGAAGCGAGCGGACATCCTCGTCGCGCGTGGTGTCCCAAGGGGATCCCAAGTCGCGTGCGAGCTGCTCGCGCTCCTCAAGTGTAGCGGGGACGGTGAGCGTGACACGAGGGTCGGTGAACTCGGCGGTGCCTCCGGCAGCCTTGATTTCGTAAAGGAGCTCGTCACGAATCTCGACGGCGGTGTCGATGAGGTCCGAGATCGCCTGGGCGTCGAAGTCCACGTTGGTCAGGGTCGCGAACAGGGCGTCCTCGGTGAACGAGGACGCGCGCTCGAGGTCGATGCCATGGGCCTTTGCGGCGAGCGCGACGGTGGCAAGGCCACGCAGCACATGGACGAGGAGGTCCTGGACCGCGGCGGTCTCGGGGGACTTGCCGCAGACGCCGACCTTCACACATGCGGTGCCTGAAGCGGTCTGCTCACACTGGTTGCAGAACATATCCATTTGCAGCTCCTTTTCGACGGTGCCCTGAGGGGGCGGATACAAAGGACGTGCCTATTCGTTGATACGAGGTTCTTACCCGTGAATCAGTCGGGGAAGGCAGCCGACGCAGACCCAACCCTTCTCGCCCTTGCTGCGGGCCTTGAGCAGAGGACGGTCGTTCTCGGAAGTACCGCAATACATACATTCATGGGACTCGTGCGCGGCGGGCGCCTTCTCGGAGAAGGGCTCGTCGACGGGGTGCTCCTTGTTGAACTCGATTGCGGCCTCCTCGTCGAACTCGGGTGCCTCGCGCTGCTCGATCGTGAGCGCTCCGACCGGGCAAACCGCCAGGCAGACGCCCGCGCCGTCGCAGAACTCCTCCTTGATGACCTTGGCCTTGCCATCGACGATGCGGATCGCGCCCTCAACGCACGGGGTGACGCAGATACCGCAACCGTCGCACTTGTCCTCGTCGATCACGACGATGTTACGAACGACCATGCAAATCACTCTCCTTATTCTTCGATCTCTCGGTTCGCACAAACTGAAAGGCATGTAGTACTACTCGGGACCGTGTTTCGTGGAGCCTTGCTCGCGGAGCTGCTCCTCGTGCTCCCTCTTCGCAGCACGGCCGTCCATCACGTGCTTTACGGCTGCCGGGAAGTGCCTGCTGAACATCGTGCGAGGACCCGCATACCGCATGACATCGGTAATCGACTGGCGCTGTGCGGGGGCATAACAGTGGGTGTCACAATAGGAGCAGAAGGGCTTGGGATCCTTCGGGCAGTACGCCCGTCTCTTCTCTGCGTATCTGACGAGTTCGGCACACTCCTTGCACACATGGGGGACGTGCTTCCCGTAGATACCGAGCTCGGTTCCGTCACTCTGGAGCAGGGGTCTTTCCCGGTCTGCATGATTGCCTTTGCAATGAATCTCGATCATGTAGGTCACGGTGGTGATATCGTGCGCGACTTTGGGATCCTGTTCGATCCGCTTGGCGATGCGCTCGTTCATCCCTCTCCTTTCCTCAGCGACAGGGCCGATGGTAGTCTGAGGATTCCCTGAAACCTTTGACCGATGTCAATTACACGGACTTTTGCTCATTTTTTTGGAATGCCGAGCGGCTGCCATCGTCGACGAGGAGTACCTGGAACAATGACCCCGAACAACACACCCCTGGAAACCGCCCGCCTCGCTATTGAAAGGTGCCGGAACTTCTCAAACGCTGAAGCCCGAAGCATCGACGCTCTCGCTTCACGGGCGCGGGTCACCAGACTCGGCAAGGGCGAACGCGTCGCAAGCGAGGGCGACGCCGCCGCCGAGCTTATCGTCGTGGCAGAGGGGAGGCTTCGGATGGTTCAACACACCGTGGACGGGCGGGAAGTGCTGCTCGGATCCGCAGAAGTCGGCGAGTGCATCTCGGTGCCGGCTTCGCTGTCCGGAAGTCGCCACCGCGGGGATATTGTGGCTGCCCAGCCGTCCACGGTCGTTCACGTCCCCATCGATGCGCTCTGGGAAGTGGTCGACTCGGACTCCCGCCTCGCACGCAGCCTCATCACCGGGCTCTCCTCCGAGATGCTCGGGCTGACCGACCTTCTGAAGGGGTACACCCTCGACGTGACCGCGCGGCTCGCGGGAACCTTGTTCCATCTCGCACTCGAATCGGGTCGACCGGTCGGCGGGTCGCTCGAGTTCACCTTGGACATCAAGAAGGGCGAGCTCGCGGCGGAATTGGGTGTCGCGCCCGAGACCCTCTCGCGCTCGCTGCGGAAACTCAAATCGGCCGGGTTCATCTCATCGCAGGGCAGCACGGTGAAGGTTCACGACCTCAAGTCGCTCGCGGCGCTCGCGAGCGGATTCGAGTCCTGACCTAGTCTCGCAGCCGCGCGTCGGCCTCCGCCGTCGTGCTTCGCGCGGCCCCGTACTCGTCAATGAGGTCGGCGATCTTCGTGTCGTAGGTCTGTTTGATCATCTCCCGCGGGTCCGCGGCGAGTTCCTGGGCGAGCGTAATCGCCGCTGTCTGTGCCTCGTTGTAGCGGATGCTGAGCTGATTCGCCGCTTCGACGTTGCCCGCTTGCAGTGCGGCGTCGCCATCCCGTGCGATCGCGTTGGCCGCGATCTTCGCGTCGACGTACGCGACGGCCTTGTCGATCTCCTCGGACGGAAACACGTCGCTTGCCGCCGCGAACATCTCCTTGGCGCGGTTGAGCAGGTCGAGCGCGGCCACGTTCTCGATCGTCGACGTCGCGACACCTTCTGGAGTGTGGAGGTTGGACGCCGCGACTGCGGCGTTGCTGTGGGCGTCCGCCTCGAGCAGGGCCTTCCACGCTCGGTCGAGCACCTCGATCGCGGCGGAAGCGCTCGAGTCGATGCTGAGAATCGCGGCACCGGTCCGAAGCATGCTCAACCGCCCGTCGATCGCGTCCTCGAGAGCCGCCGCTCGCGCTTTGCCCTTGGAAGCGATGCCGCCTCGTGAATCGGCGAGCATGCGCTTCGCCTTTCTCAACTCTTCGATGGTGGGGTCGAGCTTGGCGACGAGGCCGGCGTTCTCCTCAGCGGTCATGGTGGTGGTCTCGGAGGCAACGGCCGCGTCAAGCGCGACGACAACGGGGTCGTTGGCGGCCACGATCTCGGTCACCTGGGCAAGCACGGCCTCGCGGTCCTTGGCGGTCCGGCTCGCGCGCACGCCGAGCGACGCGACGATAAGGACAACCGCCAACGCCAGAAGCCCTATGAGCAGACCGTGTTTCCTCACAACCGCCCCTTCGCTGGAAATCCTCTCCTATAATCGCAGAGTGAACCCTCTGCCGCTACAATCGAAACACACCGACCTGGGAGGATGCATGGGGATCGACGCCGGCGAACGGGTTGTGAGCCTTGCCTGCTACTTGAGCAGGGGCAAGAGTTTCTCAACGAAAAGCGCTATTCGTGAAGCGGTCGAAGGGTATTCGGGCGACTGCAGCGACGAGGCGTTCGAGCGGATGTTCGAAAACGACAAGGACATGCTGCGCTCGAACGGATTCACGATAATCACCAACGACGGGGACGGGTACAAGATCGACTCGGCCGCCTCCTTCGCGTCAGAGCTCGAGCTTCTCCCCAGTGAAACCGCGGTGATCCGGACGGTGGGGAACCTCGTTCTCGCCGGAACCGATTTCCCCTTCTCCGACGACCTGCGACTCGCTCTCACGAAGATCACGGGTGCTCTCGGCGGGCTGGACCGGCTCGCCCCGCCCGCGAAAGCTACCGTGAGAGACGCTTCGAGCACGGCTGCATCCGTCATCCAGGAGGCGGTCGAGAGCCGCAAGGAACTCGAATTCTCCTATGTGAACAGCTCGGGCGGCGAAAGCAGGCGATCGGTCCACCCCTACGGGCTTTTCCGCTACGTAGGGGTCTGGTATCTCGTTGCCTACGATCCGGGCAAGTCTGAAGTCCGCGTCTTCAACATCGAGCGCATGTCGGATCTCGTCATGAACAAGAAGTCCCCCAAGAGCCCCGACTTCGAGGCGGTCGAAGATTTCGACGTGGCCGCTTATATGGGGCTCCCCTTCCAGTACGGTAAGGCCCCCTTCCGCGCAGAGATCCGGTTCTCTCCTGAGATCGCGTGGCAGGCACCGCGGATGATCCACGCGCAGGGTTCGCTCGTCGAGCAGCCCGACGGCTCGGTGCTGTGGCGGGTGGACGCGAGCAGCGAACCCGAGCTGCTCAGATGGATCGTCGCGCACGGATCGGGTATCACCCCCGTTGCCCCCCCGTCACTCGTATCCAGCTACGCCGAAGGCTTGGCGAGAGTGGAGGCCCTTCATGGCTAGACCGAACTCTGGCGACAGTGCGAAGAGGATGCTCGCCATCCTGCACCTGCTCACAAAGGACAGCCGAATCCCTCTCGCGACGCTCGCGTCGATGCTGGGTGTAAGCGACCGCGTCATCGAGAAGGATCTCGAGAAGCTCGCGATGTGCGGCACGGACGACTACATGCGCATGCCGATATACAACGAGGACGGTGTCGTGGTCGTGCACGCGGATCTTCCCGCGCTCGACCGGCCGATCCGCCTCTCGGCCGCTGAGGCACGTGCTCTGCTCGCCGCGTTGGACGTCGCGGACATCGACGAGGACGACCCTCTCGTCAAGCGGTTGCTCGACGCCGTGGCGGTCGGTTCCCCGGACGCCGAGCAGTACGAGCGGATCATCCGCACGGGGTCAGAGGCGCACATCGGCGATATCCTCAAGACGGTAGCGCTCGCGCTCGAGCAGCATCGCGTCCTGTCGATCGATCACCGCAGCGCGGACGCTCCCGCATCGTCCCAGAGATTCGTCGAACCGCTCCAGCTGGTCACCGAGAACGAGGTCTGGTACCTCGAGGCGTTCTGCAGGAGGTCTGGAGAACTGCGCGTGTTCCGCGTCGACCGGATAAAGGACGCCGCGCTCACCGACGAGGTGTTCCCCCCTCGCGAGCTCTCCCTCGCTTCGCGCCCGATGTCGGTCGAAGGGCTGCCTACGGCTCGAATCCGTCTCTCCTCGAAGATCGACCCCTCCGACCTCACCTGGCCGGGACTCGAGGTCGAGACGCAGGACGAAAAGAGCTCGGTGGTCGTCACGCCGTATGCGGGTCATGCGTGGATATCACGCCAAATCGTGTCGTTGCTCGGCGAGGCCGAGGTGCTTGAACCTGCGGAATTGCGAGTGGCGGTCGCGCGTCTTGCGACAGAAATCGGTGCCGGGCGCGAGTAGCCTACTCGGCGTCTTTCCCGAAACGACCTGCGATCTCGTCGAAGAGGTCGCTCCACTTCATGTGATGCGACGTGTCCACAGGCAGCGCCTCGAGGAACGACTTCCCGTACGATTTTCCGACCACCCTGCTGTCGGCGATGACGAGGCATCCGGTGTCGGTCGACGACCGTATCAACCTGCCCGCAGCCTGCTTCAGGTCGATAACCGCCTCCGGGAGCACGTAGCGCCTCCAGGCGCCCGACTCGCGGAGCTCGCGTTCGCGGGACAGCGGATCGGTCGGCACCCCGAAGGGCAGTCGTGGCACCACCACGCACCGGAGAGTCGAGCCCGGGGCGTCGAAGCCCTCCCAGAACGAACGGAGCGCGAAGAGCGAGAGCTGCTCGTCCGCGAGGAACTCGTCCCGAAGCTGCTTCGCGCTCGTGCCGATTGACTGGTGGATGAGGTCGAGACCCTCTTCCTCGAGACGGGGTTTGAGAGCCTGGTACATCCGCTCCATCTCACGCCGGTTGGTGAAGAGCGTCAGGACGGAACCGCCCATCGAGACATGCACGCCGAAGAGGAGGCGCTCGAGCGCGGGAAGGTACGCGGGGGAGTTCGGTTCAGGCATGTCGGCGGGGATGTAGACACCCATGTTGCGCTCGAAGTCGTAGCTCGACGCAAGTCTCAGCGACGACCACTTGTCGCCGTCGAGACGTGACAGACCCACTCCGCGCGAGAAGTGTTCGAACGACTCCCCGGTCGCTATCGTCGCCGAGGTGAAGATCACGCTCCGCACACGAGGGTAGAGGTACTCGGCAAGCACTTCTCCGATGTCGAGCTTCACGGCCGCGAGCGACTCGGCGAGCACGTCTGCTCGACGATCGAGCTTCGCCGAGTAGACCAGGTCGGGGTCGCTCCCCTCCAGAACAGTGACGAGCCCCCCGCGAGACTCTGAGACACGCATCGAGATGCCCGAGAGGTCAGCCCGTACGTCGGTCAGGTCCGCACCGAACTCCCCGAGCGACGAGATGAGCGTCTTGCACAGGGCGAGGAGGTCGTCGAGGCGCGCGACGAGCGACTTGCCGGCGGACACGATCGCCCCCCACTGCATGGAGTCGCGGACTTCTTGGTTCACCCAGAGGTCGACCGAATCGTACGTCCCCTCCCCCGCCACATCCGCCAGATCCTTGACGAACGAGAAGAACGAGCCCGAGATCGTCTTGGTCAGAAGCGTCTGTTCCTCGAGCTTCGCGATGGTCCCGAGAAACACATCGGCGCCGGAGACCGAAGCGGATTTGCGGCGGATGTTCGCGAGGATGCCGCCGCGCTTGGAGTGCAGCGCGTCGAGGAGGGCGTCGAGGGAGAACCCGGAGATGCCGATGGCGAGCTGTCGGCGAGCCTCGGTCTCGACCGAGTGTGCTTCGTCGATGATCCAATGTCGGATGGGAGGCAGGATTCCGCCCTCTGCGACGATGTCGCGGAAGAGCAGCGCGTGGTTGGTCACGACGATGTCGGCGCTCGCTGCACGGCGCCGGGAGCCGTGCAGGTAACACAGGCCCGGGTAGTAGCGACAGCGGCCCTTGAGACACTCCGCCTGCGTGGAGAGGATCATCCTTTTCGGGAGTTTCCGCCAATAGAGGTTGAGCGAGTCGAGGTCGCCCCACGATGACTGCGCCGACCAGGAGTGGAGCATCGCGAGCATGGTCAGCGTGTCGGTGTCCGCACCGTCCTCACGGGCGAAGCGCTCCACTTTTCTCAGGCAGGGGTAGTGCTCGTACCCCTTGAGGGCCGTGTATCGAAGGGGCGTCTCCAAGGCCGCGCTGAGCTTGGGCAGTTCGTGATACACAAGCTGGTCCATGAGCGCGTTCGTCTTGGTTGCGACCCCGATGGTGATGTCGTTTTGCTGCGCGAACAGCACCGAGGGCATGAGGTATGCGACCGATTTACCGACGCCCGTCCCCGCCTCGAGCGCGCGGTGCGTACCCGTGCGGAAGGCGTCGAGGACCTCGCTCGCCATGACGATCTGCTCCTCGCGCGACTCGTACCCGGGGTACATGCGCCCCGCAGTCCCCTCGGGCGAGAATCGGGCGGCGAGTTGCTGGGTCTCGGGGAACACCAGATCGACGTCCTCGGCATCCGGCTTCGCCATCTCCTTGTCGGCCGCAACGCGCACCGTGCGGATCCGCTTGAGGTCGAACTGCGTCTGCGGCGATGCGGCGGCGACCAGCGCGAAGACCGATCGCAGCGGCCACTCGACCGAAGGATGCAGGGAGTAGATGAGGTCGAGCAGACCAGGGGGCAGGTCCCCGAGCGCCACGAGCAGCACCCGCCACACCCTTGCGAGGGCCTCAACGTCGCTTCCGGCTCGATGAGTCGGCGTGGTGTCGGTGAACGCGGCGGCGAGGTCGCTCAGGCGATGCGAGCGCAGCCTAGGTAGTGCGATGCGCGCGAGCTGGAGCGAGTCCATCCACGATCCCGAGAATGCTCCGGTCCCCGCGCAATGCTCGAGGAACGAGCGGTCGAACGAGGAGTTGTGGGCCACCAGGTCCCGTTTGCCGACGAACTCGAGGAATTCGGCGAGCGCAGCGTCGATGGAGGGCGCCTCTGCGACCATCTCGTCGGTGATGCCGGTCAGCCGCACGATCTCCTCGGGAATGCGTCTCCGAGGGCGAACGAGGGTTGAGAATCGGGCCAGAACTTCGGGACCCTTGACGATTGCCGCGGCGATCTCGATTATCTCCGCGTTCGAGGGCACGAACCCGGTCGTCTCGATGTCGAGGATGACGATCTCGTCCTCCTCGAAGCCGAATCTCGCGTCGTGGGAGCGCTCGGCGAGCGTGGCGTAGTTGGCCACGACGTCTTCGTCGGTACCGGGAACGAGCAGCTCTGAGAGGAGGTCGTTTTGCATGGGGACAGCCTATCACGCCGTACTGTCGTCAACTCTGCTTCCAGCGCAATGAAACGGCCGCCCGAAGGCGGCCGTCGAATACGATTTCGTGGAGCAGATGCCTACATGAACGCGACGGCTCCGCGAGTCTTGAGGTACCAGTCGCCGTCGACCTTGACGAACGTCCAGGGGTAGCCCATCTCGCCTGCGGAGGTCGTCATCGAACCGATGTAGACGACCTCGGTGTCCGTGCCGCCGTCCTGAACGGTGACCTTGTGGGCGGAGATGCCGTAGCCCGCGAGCTGGGTGCCGAAGGCATCTGCGGTCTGGTAGTAGTTCTTCTTGCCCAGGGGCAGCATGTTGAAGGCGGTTTCCCAATCGCCCTTCTCACATGCGACGAAGTAGGCGTTGAGGTACTCCTCGGGAGTCTGACCGGAGGGGACCTTGGTGGCGGTGGCGGCATCGAAGGGGGTGTCGTCGGTGGCTGCCGCGACAGCGGTGCTCTGCGTCTGGGTCGCAGCCGTGGGAGTGGTGGTCGCGGTCTTGGACTGGTTGCCCTGCGTGAAGAGATACACCACCGCGGCGGCGAGGACCAGCAGGACCACGACGAGGGCGATCATGACCGTCGGGTTTGTTTTGCGCACTGCCTGTTCGGGCATCGAGGTTCCTCCTACGTGTGATTATGGATTCTAAGCGCTTGCATCATAGACCCGCACGCCAGCGCGCGCGAACCAGTACATAGAGATAACATATTCGGGCGCAGGATGCTACGATGACGCCGCTCGCATGAGACGATCCGAGGGGATGAACGATGGCTGGAGAGCGTAGCGTGTTCGACGTCGTCGGACCGATCATGATCGGTCCGTCCTCGAGCCACACTGCGGGTGCGGTACGCCTCGGCGAGCTCGCTCGGGCCGTCCTCGGCTCGACGCCCGTCCTCGCGGACATCACGCTCCACGGGTCATTCGCCACCACCGGACGGGGCCATGGCACCGACGTCGCCCTCATCGCCGGCCTCCTGGGGTTCACCCCCGATGACGAGCGCATCGCCGAGTCCTTCGCCTTGGCCGAGCAGCAGGGCCTCTCCTTCACGATCCATCCCGGTGATTTGGGCGAAGTGCATCCGAACACCGCGCTTCTGGAGCTCACCGACGCCGAAGGTTCCACCGTTTCCGTGAGAGGGTCGTCCATCGGCGGGGCTCAGGTCGTGGTCGACCGTCTTGACTCCTACGAAGTCGAACTCTCGGGCGACTACCCGGTGCTGATCGTCGGGCATATCGACAAGCCGGGCCAAGTGTCGCGGATATCGGGGATGCTGGCCGAGGCCGACGTCAACATCGCACGAATGCGTGTGGCGCGGGAGCGCAAGGGAGCCAAGGCGATCATGCTCCTCGAGACCGACACCGAGGTCGACAAGACCACGATGTCGCGCATTCTGCGGCTCCCCGGTGTACTCGACGTTCGCAGAATCCCGAGGGTCTAATCCTCTGAGGACGAGCGGCTGGGCGCGCCCTTCTCCCCTGCGGCCGCCTCGGGCGCCGCGGCAATCGCGATCTTCTGCGAGTCGCACGACTGTTTATTGCGGCAGATCATGCAGCTCCCCGTACAAGAGGCGAGTTTGAGAGCGTTGCACCGCGGGCATCGCGGATTGATGGACACGAATCCGCATATATGGCAACGAGTCCCGATCTCCATCACAACACCCCCAATACCTTAGAGACTATACCCCCCACGAGGAACGCGATCGTGATCGAACTCGCGACCACGCCTGCCGTGTACCGGGCGCCGCGCTCCTTGAAGACGATCATAACGCTCGCAATGCAGGGAACGAACAAGGTAATGGTAATCATTGCCACGAGCAGCTGCTCGTTAGTGAGATTCATCGAGAAGAACCCCGCCGCGCCGAAGTCGCGTCGGACGAAACCCATGACGAACGCCCTTGATGCCTCTGCGGGCAGACCGAGCCAACCCACCATGAGCGGCGCCGCGAAGTCCGAGATCTTTTGGAGAAGACCGGTGACGTCGAGGGTCGAGATGAGTGCGGCACCCACCACGAAGAAGAGAGCGACCTCGATCATGAAATGCTTGACCTTGAGATAGGTCTTCCTCAGGACGTTGTCCGCGCGAGGAGCCCGCAAGGATGGGAGGTCGATGAGCAGATGGGTGGCCTCGCCGGGAAGCACCTTGTTGAGAATCGTCCCTACCGCCACGAAGATCGCGAAGAGGATGGCGAAGTAAGCGGCGGAGATCACCGGGGTGGTGCTGGACATGAGCGCGGCGATGACCGCGATCTGGGCGGAACAGGGCACCGCGATCGTGAGCAACGCGGTCGCGATGAAGCGCTCTCTTTTGTTGCCGAGAATACGTGTCGTGAGCGTTCCCATGGTCACGCAGCCGAAGCCCAGGATGATCGGGATGATAGCGCGGCCGTTGAGGCCGAGCGCGCTGAGCGCTCGGTCGGTCAGCGCCGCGATTCTCGGAAGGATGCCTGTGTCCTCAAGAAGTGCGAGTAGGAGATAGAAGCCGGTGACGAGCGGCAGGATGACTCCGATGAGGTACGTGGGGGTCATCGTGAGCACGCCGAACTCGCCTGCGAGAATCGTTCCGATCCACGAGTGGAGCGGAACGACCGCTCCGACGAGCTTCTCGATGAAGGGGACGTAGTATCCCTGCATGACGTCGACCTCGAGGAAGCCGACGACGTCTCCTGCGATGAGGACGCCGAGCACGAAGTACATGAGCACAAGCAGTCCGCCGAGCATGGGGATTCCCGTGAGCGGGTGCATCATCGCAGAGGAGAGCCGTGCGGAGAAGGACGCATGCGCGAGCTCTTCGCTGACAATGCGGGAGGTGATCTCGTTCACGCGTGCGCGACGTCGGCCGTATGCTTCGTCGCTCTCCTCGAGCGGATTCGCAGCGGCGGCCGGGTCGGCCTTGCCGGGTCGTGCCGTAGGAATCGCGGCGATCAGCTCGTCTATCCCCTTGCCCTCGACGGCGACCGTCTCGATTACTGGCACCCCGAGTTCTGCCTCGAGAGCCTCGGCGGTGACGCCGACGCCTCGCTTTCGGGCCTCGTCCGCCATGTTGAGGGCGACGATCATGTTCTTGCCCATGTCGAGAAGCTGCAAGGTGAGGAAGAGATCGCGCTCGAGATGGACTGCGTCGACGACGTTGACGACGATGTCACCCTCCACGATCACGTCCTTGGCGACGCGCTCCTCGTCATTGAACCCCGAGACGCCGTAGAC
>CAZMJV010000035.1:0-14740 GCA_964566905.1 uncultured Coriobacteriia bacterium
GTCATGCGCGGTCTCGCGTGCACCGGGTACGACGAAGTCTCGCTCACCTCGCTCTCGACCACGGACCACAGCCAGCTCGAGGAGATCCTCCGACGTCTCAGCCGCCGCCTCGAGGGGACCGGCGTGGGAATCTCGCTGCCGTCCCAGCGCGTCGACGCCTTCGGCATCGAGATGGCACGGCTCATCTCGGGAAACAAGAAGAGCGGCCTGACGTTCGCGCCCGAGGCGGGAACGCAGCGCATGCGCGACGTCATCAACAAGGGCGTCACCGAGGAAGACCTCCTCGTTGCAGTCTCGAAGGCATTCGAGGCAGGCTGGCGCCGCGTCAAGCTCTACTTCATGATCGGACTTCCCGGTGAGACCGACGAGGACATCCGCGGCATCGGTGACCTCGTCCACAAGGTCTTCCGTACGGCCCGCGAGGCCACCCCGCCCAGCCAGAGGGGCGGTCTCAAAGTCTCCGTGTCCGTGTCAACGTTCATCCCCAAGTCGAACACACCGTTCCAGTGGGACGCGCAGATACCCTTCGAGGAGATCGACCGTCGCCATAAGGTCCTGCGCGACTCGGTCCCGTACAAGGGCGTCGACCTGCACTGGCACGACTCCGAAGTCTCGTTCCTCGAGGGTGTGGTGGCGATGGGCGACCGTCGCGCCGCCGACCTCATCGAGGCCTCCTGGCGTGCGGGCAGCCGCTTCGACGCATGGACCGAGGGCTTCTCACTCGCACGATGGCGCGAAGCTGCCGCCGAGACCGGAATCGACCTCGAATCGATCGCGAACCGGGAGCGCGACGAGGACGCCGTCCTGCCGTGGTCGCACATCTCCTCGGGCGTCTCGACGAAATATCTGCTGCGCGAACGCAAGCGCAGCCGCGAGGGTGTCACCACGCCGGACTGCAGCTTCAAGGGCTGCACCGGATGCGACGTCTGCGGCGACCTGGATGTCGACATAGCGCTGGGAGGTGTCTCTCGATGACCGGAGGACAGTTCCGTCTGCGCATCAGATACCGAAAGACCGGACGCCTGAGGTTCCTCTCGCACCTCGAGCTCATCCGCGCGCTCGAGCGCACCATCAGGCGCGCCGACCTTCCCTACGCGGTCTCCCAGGGGTTCAGCCCCCACATGAAGGTCGCCTTCGGTCCCGCGCTTCCCGTCGGCTCGGGCGGTGACGACGAGTACCTCGACGTCACGCTTGTGCGCTACATCGCGCCGAAAGCGGTGTTCGACAGGCTGCTTGCCGTCTCACCTGCCGATCTCGCACCTGTCGAGGTCGCGTATGTCTCCGACTCCGAGCGGTCGCTCGCCGCAGCGCTCACGCTGGGCGAATACCGGATCGTGCTCCAAGGAGACGATGCGTTCGCCCAGATGTTGGAGGACGCAATCGGGCGTACAATGGACGCTGGCACCGTCAGGGTGGAACAGAAGGGCAAGGAAAAGGTTTACGACCTCGCCAAGGCGCTTTGGAAGAAGCCCGAAGTAAAGGTCGAGGACGGTCGAGTCGTCGTACAACTGGCGATCCGCACCTCCAACGAGGGTTCCCTTCGACCCGAAACATACCTGCGCAGTGCCCTCGAAGCGGGCGGTGACGACCTCGCGGTCGTCTCGATCACGCGCGTTTCGCAAGCGGTTGAGGAGAAGGACGGCACACAGCGTCGTCCTTTGTGACGGGAGAAGGTATGAAGGAAATCGTCCGCGAGATGCTCATCTCGCACGACTCGAACGAGACTCGCGTCGCGGTCGTCGAGGATGGGCAGCTCGTCGAGTTGAGGGTCGAGCGACCTCGCAGAAGCGCGGTGGGCAACGTCTACATGGGCGTGGTCACCGACGTGCTTCCGGGTATGCAGGCCGCCTTCGTCGACATCGGGCTCGATAAGAACGCGTACCTCTACGTCGACGACCTCGTCGTCGCGGGGAGCAACCCTCGTGGCCGTGACATCACCGGTCTCGTGAAGGTCGGCCAGAGCCTCATGGTCCAGATCACCAAGGACGCGATGGGCACCAAGGGCGCTCGGGTGACCACGGACATCTCGCTTCCCGGCAGGTTCCTCGTCCTGATGCCCAAGAGTACGACCGTCGGGGTATCGCGCAAGCTCCCCGACGCCGAGCGCGAGCGGCTGCAGGGGATCATCGAGCCGCTCATCGGCGACAAAGGAATCGGACTCATCGTCCGCACCGTCGCGCAGGAGGCCACGCTCAGGGACATCGAATCGGACCTCGAGTTCCTCATGCGCCTCTGGAAGCGGGTCGATCGTCTGTCCAACGAGGCGCTCGCTCCGGAGATCATCTACTCGGAGATCGACCTCGCATTGCGCATGGTGCGCGATGTGTTCACCGACTCGTTCAAGCGCCTCGTCGTCGACGACAAGTCGATCTACGAGAAGGTCGTCTCGTTCGTGAAGAAGTCGGCACCTCAGCTCTCCAAGCGCGTCACACTCCACAAGGGTGAGACGAGCCTGTTCGACGAGTACCGGCTCAACGACGCGATCTTCACGTCGATCAACCGCACGGTCACCCTGCCCAACGGGTCCTACATCATGATCGACCGCACCGAGGCCTTGACGGTGGTAGACGTCAACACCGGTCGGTTCGTCGGGAAGAAATCGCTCGAGGAGACCGCGTTCGCGACGAACCTCGAGGCCGCGGACGAGATCGCGCGACAGTTGCGCCTGCGCGACATCGGCGGCATCATCGTCGTCGACTTCATCGACATGGAGGTCGCCGAGCACAGGGAGGCGGTCCTCGCACGCATGGAGGAGGCGCTCGCCCGCGACCGCACGAAGACGCGACTGGGCGAGTTCAGCAAGTTGGGCCTTCTCGAGCTCACCCGCAAGAACCAGGAGGAAGGCCTGTTCGGAGTTCTCACCGAACGATGCCCCACCTGCGACGGAGAAGGTCGGGTCATGTCCTCGGACACCGTCCGGATTTCCGTGGAGCGGTCTCTGCGAGCGCTGCTGGCGAACGGCAAGCAGCCTGCTTATCTCATCGGAATCCACCCTGAGACCTATGCGTCGCTCACGCAGTCGGGACGCAATTTCGAGGCGGCGCTGCGAGGCGAGACAGGAAAGCACGTGCGCATGATGCCGGATGCCGCCCTCACCGCTCCGACAGATGTTAGAGTACTCATATCAGGCAAAGTCGGGGAGTAGCGGGTTTTCTCGGAATCCCTGCAAGTTGTGCAATTTTCATTGACTGTCGGGGTGCTCCCTGTTAGCATTAATCCCCGCATTCCAAGCGAGCGGAAGGTTTATCTATGTACGCAATCGTTGCCACAGGTGGCAAACAGTATAAGGTCGCCACTGGCGATATCATCGAAGTCGAGAAGCTCGACGCCGCCCCCGGCGAGTCGGTAGTGCTCGACGTGATCTTCGTCGCCGACGGCGATAAGGTCATCACCGACGCAGACGCGCTTGGCTCCGCCAAGGTCACCGTCGAGGTCATCGAGCACTTCAAGGGCGAGAAGGCCATCATCTTCAAGTTCAAGAAGCGCAAGGGCTACAAGCGTCTCAAGGGCCACCGTCAGGATCTCACCCGCGTCAAGGTGACCGACGTGACCGCTGGCGCGAAGAAGAAGGCAACCAAGAAGGCCGAGGAGCCCGCTGTCGAGGCGGCTACCGACGCCGTCGCAGAGTAAAACGTTAGGCAGGTAGCGAGAAATGGCTCACAAAAAAGGTCTTGGTTCGACCAAGAACGGTCGCGACTCGAAGTCCAAGCGCCTCGGCGTGAAGCGCTTCGACGGCCAGGAAGTCACCACCGGTTCGATCATCGTGCGCCAGCGTGGAACCCACATCCACCCCGGTGAGAACGTGGGCCGTGGCGGCGACGACACCCTGTTCGCTCTCAAGGACGGCGTCGTGGAGTTCTCGCGCGGTCTCAAGCGCAAGGTGCACATCCGACCGTTCGAGGCCTAAAGGCCCGACTGGTTCTCACTGACAGAGATGTCGCGAGCCCTCCGCCATCGCATTGGCGGGGGGCTTGTTTCATACTAGGGGGCAGGTAGTCCCCAAGGAGGTCGAAATGTTCATAGACCAGGTACGCATACACGTGAAGGCAGGCGACGGCGGTGCGGGATGCACGTCGTTCCGTCGTGAGGCCCACGTGCCCAAGGGCGGCCCGGACGGCGGCGACGGCGGCCACGGCGGCAGCGTCGTGCTCGAAGCCGACCATTCGGTCTCGAGCCTCATCGACTACCGTTTCAAGCATCACTTCAAGGCCGGCAAGGGAACCCACGGCAAGGGCTCGCGACTGCACGGCGCCCGTGGAGAGGACCTCGTGCTCAAGGTGCCCCTCGGCACCATCTGTCGCGACTCCGACACCCAGGAGGTCCTCGCGGACCTCACACGCCCCGGACAGCGCATCGTCGTCGCTCGCGGCGGCCTGGGCGGCCGCGGCAACATCCACTTCGTCACCCCGACCCGCAGGGCCCCTGCGTTCTCCGAGCTGGGAGAGCCCGCTGAGGAGCTCTGGATCGAGCTCGAGGTCAAGCTCATGGCCGACGCTGCCCTCGTTGGGATGCCCAGCGTGGGTAAGTCCTCGCTGATCGCGGTCATGTCCGCCGCGCGTCCCAAGATCGCTGACTATCCCTTCACGACGCTGGTACCGAACCTGGGCGTCGTTCGCGGGTCACAGCACAGCTTCGTGGTCGCCGACATCCCCGGCCTCATCGAGGGGGCGCACGAGGGCAAGGGCCTCGGCCACGAGTTCCTCCGCCACGTCGAGCGCAGCGCGATCATCCTGCACGTGCTCGACACGACAGGTTCTTACGAGGGCCGCGACCCGATCGAGGACTACGACATCATCAACCGCGAGCTCGAGCTGCACACCGCCGAGCTCGCCTCACGCCCCCGGATCATGGTCGCCAACAAGGTCGACATGCCCGGTACCGCCGAGAACGTCGAGCGCCTGCGCGCCCGCGCCGAGGCGGAGGAGATCCCGTTCTTCGCGGTCTCGGCCGCCACGCGCGAGGGTGTCGACGACCTTATCAACTACACCGCTCAGCTCGTGTACGAACTGAGGGCCGCCAAGGAAGCGATTCCGGACGAGGCGTACGACGAGGTCTGGGAGTACAAGCGCAAGCAGCGCGAGCGCCACTTCACCATCCAGAACCTCGGTGGCGGGGTGTTCCGTATCACGGGCAAGGCTGTCGAGCGCATGATCATCCAGACCGAGTGGGAGAACGAGGAAGCGATGGCGTTCCTCCAGAAGCGTCTCACGCTCGCAGGAGTCGACAAGGCGCTCGAGAAGGCAGGAGCAGTGGACGGCGACGAGGTCCGCATCCTGGGACGCTCGTTCGAATTCGAGGGCTCCAGCGGCGTGGACCCCGAAATCGCCTACATCGAGCCTGAGCCCGATATGCTCGATCTCGTCCTCGATGAGAACGGCGACTCCGAGATCGAAGAAGAGGTGGAGGACTAGGCATGGCGGCTAAGCGTCAGCGCGTCGTGGTGAAGATCGGTTCATCGACGTTGACCGATGCGGCGGGACGTGTCGACCGCGGCTATATCCGCTCGTTCGCGGCCGAGGTGGCGGCGATCCAGGAGCAGGGGATACAGGTCGTGGTCGTCTCCTCCGGCGCGATCGCCGCGGGAGTCGAGAGGTTGGGATTCGCATCCCGGCCGACCGACATCCCGTCGCTCCAGGCTGCCGCCTCCGTGGGGTCCGTGGCGCTTGCCGAGACGTACTCGGTCGAGTTCGCCGCAGAGGGAGTCATCACCGGACAGGTGCTGCTCACTCGAAACGACACCACCAATCGCGAGTCGTACCTCCATGCGCGCGACACCTTCGACCGGCTCCTCGAGCTGGGCGTCGTGCCGATCGTGAACGAGAACGACACCGTCGCGGTCGAGGAGATCAGGTTCGGCGACAACGACACCCTCGCGGCGATGGTCGCCACGCTCATCGGCGCAAATCTCGTCATCCTGCTCTCCGACATCGACGGTTTCTACGACATGGACCCGCGAGACAACGAGGACGCGCACCTGCTCGAGGAGGTGCAGGAACTCACCTCGGAGCTGATCTGCGCTGCAGGAGGAGCGGGTTCGCCCCTCGGTAGCGGAGGGATGGCAACGAAGATCGAGGCCGCCCGCATCCTGATGAAGGCCGGCATCCCGACGGTCATCTGCGAGGGGCACCGCGAGCACGCCGTGACCGATGCGGTCGCAGGGAAGCTCGTCGGAACCACGTTCAAGGGCGGGGACGGCGGGATGGGCGCCCGCAAGCTCTGGATCGCGCTGGCTCACAAGCCCCGTGGCGCCATCGTCATCGACGACGGAGCGGTCCGGGCCCTGCGCACGCAGGGGAAGTCCCTTCTCCCGGTGGGAGTCACCGAGGTGAGGGGGGAGTTCGGCTGTGGCGATGCGGTAGTATTGAGAGACACCTCGGGAATGATCGTGGGTCGAGGGCTCACGCAGTTCTCCTCGACCGAACTCGCCGAGGTGCGCGGTATGCGCAACACGGAGGTGGGCGAGGTCTTTCCGCACCTCGCCGGCAAGCCGGTCGTCCACCGCGACCATCTGCTCGTCTTGTAGCCCCATCGTTTGGAGGTCCCGATGTCCGAGGTCACACAGCAGGCACAGCGTGCACGCAAGGCAGCAGTGGCGCTCGCGAACACGTCGTCGGCTGCGCGGAACATCGCGCTCATGGCGATGGCCGATGCCCTCGTGGCCCGCATCCCGGAGATTCTTCGGGCGAACGCAATGGACATGACAGCGGCGGCCGAGAAGGGTGTCGCTGCACCTCTCCTCGACCGACTCATGCTCGACGAGCGCCGCATCGAGGCGATCGCCGACGCGTTGCGCGATCTGGCCCGCCAGACCGACCCGATCGGCGAGGTCATCGAGGGCCGGACGCTTGCTTCGGGCATCGACCTCAAGCGCGTGAGGGTGCCTCTCGGAGTCGTCGCGATGATCTACGAAGCCCGGCCCAACGTCACGGCCGATGCCGCGGGACTCTGCCTCAAGACGGCGAACGCCTGCATCCTGCGCGGCAGCTCGATGGCGGCCAACTCGAACATCATGATCTCGGACGTCCTCTACGAGGCGGCGCTTTCCTCGGGGATGCCCGCGTTCTGTATCCAGGCCATCCACAACACGCATCGTGAGGCGACCGAGGAGCTCATGAACCTTCACGGCCTCATCGACGTGCTGATTCCTCGTGGCGGTGCCGGCCTCATCAAATCGGTCGTCGAGAACTCCAGGGTCCCGGTCATCGAGACCGGAACCGGCAACTGCCACATCTATCTCGACGGGAAGGCCGACTTCGACAAGGCCCGCGCCATCGTAGTCAACGCGAAATGCCAGCGACCCGGCGTCTGCAATGCGGCGGAGTCTCTGCTTGTCGACGCTGTCGTGGCCGAAGAACTTCTCCCGCTCGTTCTCAGAGACCTCAGTGAGCAGAATGTCGTCCTTCATGTCGATGAGACGTCGGCGAGAATCGCCGCAGCTCACGGCATCGAGACCGTTGAGGCGACTGAAGACGATTGGGGAACGGAATATATCGACCTCCACATGAGCGTTAAGGTTGTGGACGGAGTCGATGAGGCGATCGAGCACATCAATCGTTATGGGACGAGGCACTCCGAGGCGATCATCTCCGAGGACTACTCGGCCGTGCAGAGGTTCCTCGCACGAGTCGATGCGGCAGCTGTCTACGCCAACGCGTCGACCCGCTTCACCGACGGTGGCGAGTTCGGACTCGGAGCGGAGATCGGGATCTCCACCCAGAAACTGCACGCGCGCGGACCGATGGGGCTGACTGCGCTCACCTCCACGAAGTTCATCCTCACGGGTGACGGGCAGGTCCGATGAGCATCGTGAACAGAAGCCGCGACGGGCGCATCCGTCTGGGGATCATGGGCGGCACGTTCGACCCGATCCACGCAGGACACCTGGTTGCGGCCGAAGAGGTCCGCATCAGAATGGACCTCGACCAGGTTCTCTTCATGGTCGCGGGAGAGCCGCCGCATAAGACGGGGAGAAAGGTCTCCTCGGCTGAGGACCGCTACCTTATGACGGTGCTCGCGACTGCGAGTAACCCCGCGTTCGATGTCAGCCGCATGGAGATCGACCGCATCGGACCGACCTATACCGTCGACACCATCCTCGAACTCAAGGAGCAGTTGGGCGACGTCGACTTCTACTTCATCACCGGTGCCGACGCCATCTGGGAGATCATCGGCTGGGACCGCGCCGGGCTGCTCGCCGACATGGTCACCTTCGTGGGTGTCACCCGACCCGGATACGACCTTGCTGCGGAGCGACGGAAGCACGAGGAGGCGGATACGCACTTCTCCATCGAGTACATCTCGGTTCCCGCACTCGCGATCTCCTCGACCGATCTGCGTGAGCGGGTCGCTTCGGGTCACTCGATCCGGTACCTCACGCCCGACTCGATCGTCGGCTTCATCGCAAAACAGGGGCTCTACCGGGAGGATTTGTGAGCGACCTCTCCCTTCTCATCTCAGAGGCCGAGCAGGCGGTGTCCGAGCGGCTCGGAGTCAAGCGCATGGTGCACGTGCTCGGGTGCGCTCAGGTCGCCTCTGCGCTCGCGAACATCTACGGGGTCGACCCCGAACAGGCGGTACTCGCGGCCCTTCTGCACGACTGGGACAAGGAGCTGCCCGCTGAGGAGCTCAAGGCGCGCGCCCGGCAGGTACGGCCCGACCTCGATCCGGAGGATTCGTCGGTCTTTCCCGCGATCCACTCCTTCACTGCGGCTGCCGCTGTGCGGGAGCGTTTCCCCGCGATTCCCGAGGAAGTAATCTCCGCGATTGCGCGGCACACGGTCGCGGACACTGTTATGAGCGCACTCGACTGCGTGATCTACATCGCCGACATGATCGAGCCCTCCCGTCATTTCGACGGAGTCGAGGGGTTGCGCGAGGCCGTGGGAAACGTGTCGCTCGAAACGTTGTTCCTGCTGACCTACAAGCGTTCGATCATCCACCTCGTAACCGAGAACCGCACGTTGTACCCTGAGACATCGAGGATATTCAACGCAGCGCTGAAGGCGGTGCAGGATGAAGGATGAGGGGCAGGAAACCGGAGTGAACGTGCGTGAGGCATCGCCTCATCTTCGGTTCTCGTGGCGCATCCTCCTGGTGTCGGCTGCGGTCGTCGCAGTGTTGCTCGCACTCGGGAGCGGGGCGGCGCGACTGGTGAACCACGTCGCCCGCGACCGCGCTGAAGCAGCCTCGGTAGGGGAGGACGGCTACACCCAGAGCGCCCGTGCACGCAAGGAGACGGTGCTCGTCATTGGGGCTTCCAAGGACTCCACCATGGGCTTCTCCATCATCCGCGCCGACGCGAAGCGCTCGACTGTCTACGAGGTGACACTGCCGCCGGATATGGTCCTGCCGCAGCTCGACGGCCCCGTGAGGCAGCTCGACGACCTGTTCGAGACCGATCCCGCACTGGTCGTCATGGAGCTCTCCGACTACCTCCAGATCCCGATCGGGCACTGGGTGGTGGTTCCTCCGGCGACATACAAGGAGGCCCTCACTCAGGAGAACCCGACGCTGCATTTCGGCACGTTGACGCGGACGAGCTTCCTCAAAGATGAGTTCCTCGCGTATCGGAAGACTCTCGAGGCCATTCCTGCGGAGGCGAAGAGGATCGTCCCGTTCGCAACGCGGCCGGTCGAGTGCAACGGAACCTTGTATGTGGAGCCACATCGTGAAGAGGTCGCGCAGGGAATCGCCGAAGGTTGGGTGCTCTCTGTCGACGAACTCGCGGCTGCTCCGCGCGTCTCCGTGTTCAACGGAACCGAGGCCAGAGGGCTCGCGAGCACCGTCGCCGAGACATTGGTTTTGCGTGGTTTTCAGGTAGGCGAGATAGGAAACGCGCCCGACTTCTCGTATGATTCGTCCGAGGTAGAAGTACGTGCGGGGTTCGAGAAGGACGCCGACTTACTGATTGAGGCACTCGGCCTCGGTGAAATCGACATCCGTCCCGTCTCCGAAAAGGCGACCTGGGACATAGCGGTGTTCATAGGAAAAGACTATCGGCCGGTATCGGCCGACAACTAGGAGGTTTCGTGGATTCAAGGGAACAGGCTCTTATTGCCGCTCGCGCAGCAGCGGACAAGAAGGCCACCGATGTCATGGTGGTCGAGGTGCGCGACCTGCTCGTCGTCACCGACTACTTCGTGATCGCGACCGCGGCCAACGACCGTCAGGTCCGCGCCATCATCGACGAGGTCGAGGATCGCGTGCGCATCGACGGCCACATCAAGCCGATCGGCCGTGAGGGACTCGACGAGGGTCGTTGGGCACTGCTCGACTACGGCGATTTCGTCGTGCACATCTTCCAGCCCGAGGCGCGCGAGTTCTATCGTCTCGAGACTCTCTGGGGCGACGCTCCGGTCCTCGAGTTCGACTCCGAAGACGACGCGGCGCCCGTCGAGTAGATGGGTTCGCTTTTCGAGAGATACGGCGTTCAAGTAGCGCTGATTTCGGTGGCCGCCATTTGGGGGGCCACCTTCGTCGTTGTCGGCGATGCGATCGCCCTGTACCCCATGTATGGGTTCCTTTGGTGGCGATTCGCCTTGGCCACGGTCGCGTTCCTGATTGTGTTTCCCCGCGTGTTGAAGCGCCTCGATGCTGCGACGGTTCGCCGGGGAGTCCTCGCGGGGACGTTGCTCGCGGCCGGCTACATCTTTCAGACCTGGGCGCTCGACGGCGACACCGCGACCTCGGCGGCGCGTTGCGCCTTCATCACGGGGCTGTACGTGGTGCTCGTCCCCATAGTCCAGGCTGCGATCCTCAAGCGTCGGCCGCGTGGAGCCACCATCATCGGCGTGGCCGTCGCCGTCGGCGGCCTGTTCGTCCTCTCGGGAGTGCTCGGGGGTGGCGGTGTCGGGTGGGTGTTCGGCGACACGCTCGCACTCATCTGTGCGGTCGCCTACACCGCGCATATGGTGCTCCTCGGTTCGACGGGGTCGCGTTACGACGCACTTGCGCTCACATTCGTCCAACTTGCGACGGTGGCTGTGATCAGCGGTGCGATATCGCTTGTCTTGGAAGGCCCCTCGTTTCCCACAGACCCCTCGGTCATCCGCGCCATCGTCATCACCGCGCTGTTCGCTTCGACCTTCGCCTACGTGGTTCAGAACTGGGCCCAGCAGAAGGTCCAGCCATCGCGTGTCGCGCTCATCCTGGTCACCGAGCCCGCTTTCGGCGGGCTGTTCGGGTGGACCGCTCGTGGCATCTTCCCTCCGTTCGAGCTCGTCGGCGCGGGTTTGATGCTCGCCGGCATGGTCATCTCCGAAGTCGTCGCGTCGCGTCGCCCGTCCGATGAGACGACGTTCGAGCCCGCTCTCGAGGGCATGCCTCTTATCGAGGAGAATGCAGACGAGCTTGATGGGGTGGTGACGGAGGGGCTTTCCTTCGAGCCCGCCATGGAGCCCGTTGTGGAGCCATCAGAGGCGTAGACGCCCTCGTTCAGTCGTCGTCCTTGTTCATCGGTGCCGTGCCCGTGCTGCGTCCACGGAACCGCAGCTCCCGGCCGAACATGAGCGCGTCGTCGCCGAATCGATCCCGTATCGCATCGACCTCGCGTGAGAGGTCCCGCTTCGAGCGTCTCGGAGTCTCGGCGGGCGTCTTGACTTCGCCCTCATCGTCCATCGAAAAGAGGTCGAGCTGCTCGGAGCGCTCCTCGAACCCGGAGACTCCCACGCCGACGAGCCTCAGCCCGTCGCCCGGACTCCAACTCTCATCGAAGAGCGCGTGCACCACGGGGCCGAAAACGTTCTCGTCGTCGGTGTTGGTCTTCAGAGTCCGCCTCGCAGTGACGACGTGGAAGTCAGTGGTCTTCAGCTTGAGGGTGACAGTCCGCCCCGAGAATCCCTTGCGGCGCAACCGTCGACCTACCTTGGCGCAGATCATGTCGATCGCAGCCTCGATGTCGTCGCGCTCAGTGAGGTCGGTGGAGAAGGACCGCTCGTTCGATACGGACTTGGCCGGGTCGCCCGCATGCACTTCTCGGACGTCGCGGCCGGCGGAGCGGTCGATCATCGTCTGGGCGCTCGAACCGAGCACACGCCGCGCGATCGAGAGGTCGAGGGCCGCGAGCTCGCCGAGTGTGTTGACGCCGAGGGCCCTCAAGCGCTCCTCGGTGCGCGGTCCGATACCCGAGAGGTCGCGGATCGCGAGCGGGGCCATGAACGACTCCTCGTCTCCGGGCCAGACCACCGTGAGGCCGTCGGGCTTGTCGAAGTCCGAGCCCACCTTTGAGACGCTCTTGTTCGTCGAGAGGCCGATGGAGCAGGTGAGTCCGAGCTCGGCCACCCGCCTGCGTATCCGGCGTGCAACGAGGACGGGGTGCTCGGGGTGGACGCGGTCGGGTGTGACGTCGAGGAACGCCTCGTCGATGCTCACCTGTTGGATGCGGGGGCTCTCCTCGAGCAGAATCCCCATCACCGCGCGCGAGATATCGCGGTAGCGGTCGAAATTCCCTCGCGTCCAGATGGCGTCGGGGCACAGCACCCTCGCGCGAGCCGATGCCATCGCCGAGTGCACGCCGAAGGCGCGCGCCTCATACGAACAGGTCGAGACGACCCCTCGCTTGTCGGGGTCTCCGCCCACGATGACCGGCTTGCCGCGCCACTCGGGATGGTCGAGCTGCTCCACGGCTGCGAAGAAGGCATCGAGGTCCACGTGGAGGATCGCGCGACCGCTCCAGGGTGCAAGATCATGTGTGGGTTCGGTATCCATGCCGCTAGTCTAACCTTCTATACTGAATCGAAACGTCATCGTCACCATGTCTACAGAGGAGCGAGGAAAGAGATGCTGCTGGGGTCCCACGTTCCCACCACGGGCGGTTACGAGAAGATGGTCGACTACGCGCTCTCGGTCGGCTGCGAGTGCATCCAGATGTTCGCAAAGTCGCCTCGCCAGTGGAACTCGAAGGCCATCGACCCGGCTGCCGCTGACCTTCTCAAGAGCCTCCGCATCGAGCGCGGGCTCGGGCCCGTTCTCACACACACCGCGTACCTCATCAACCTCTCGACGGACAACGACGAGCTGCGCGAGAAGTCCATCGCAGCGCTCGCGGACGAGATCGGGCGCGCCACACTCCTCGGTGCAGACGGCGTCAACACCCACATCGGGAACGACCCCTCGGCAAACAGCTGGGCGGCCGCGAGGCGTGCGGCCGACTCGATCTTGCGCGCCTACGAGATGATCGGAGGACCGGAGAACAACACGCGTCTCATCCTCGAGAATTCGGCGGGAGCGGGCACGAGTTTCGGAGACACCGTCGAGCAACTCGCCGAGGTCGTCGATAAGACCGGTCTCCCCGTCGAGAACATAGGAATCTGCATCGACACCTGTCACGCATGGGCCGCCGGATACGACGTCGGCAGCGTCGAGGGCTGGGACGAGCTCGTGCGCCAAGTGGAGTCGCGGATGGAGATCGAGCGTTTCGCCTGGATCCATGCTAACGACTGCCTCTTCGGGCGCGGCCTCAAGAAGGACCGCCATGCGTGGATCGGGGAGGGAGAGATCGGGATCGACGGTTTCGCCGCGATGGTCTCCCACCCCAAGCTCTCGCACATCAACGTGGTCACGGAGATGCCGGGAGAGATGCCCGAGAAGGACGTCGTCAACATCGAGCGCTTGAAGGCCCTCCGGGACGCGTGACGCCCCCTTTCGTTGACCGCGAGCACCTCTCTGCGGTAACCTACACCAACGCCTATATACGGCTTTGAAGGGGACGAGTACCCCGGATACGTGCCTTTTCAGCGAGCGGGGACAGTGTGAGCCCGCAAGGAGCGTCCGGAAGAAGATCACCCCTGAGCTTCGGACCGAACCCGCCACGTGCGGCAGTAGACTTCGACGGGTGCTCCCGATATCGAGCGACCGAGAGGTGTATCGACCCGCGAGGGCGGTGCACAAGTTGGGTGGTACCGCGGAGTCGCTTACGAGCACGCTTCGTCCCGGCAGCTGGGACAGCGTGCTTTTTTGATGCCCGAAACCGGTAAGAACCGAGGACGTCGTCGTAACGACGGCGCCATGGGAAAGGATATGAGATGGGTCAGAACTACAAGGACACGATGAATCTCCCCGACACAGCGTTCCCGATGCGCGCGTCGCTCGCCACCCGCGAGCCCGAGCGCCTCGAGCGTTGGAACGAGATGGACATCTACAAGCGTGTGCTTGAGATGCGCGAGGGCTCCCCGAGCTTCGTGCTGCACGACGGCCCCCCGTATGCCAACGGGCACATCCACATGGGAACGACCTACAACAAGATCCTCAAGGACCTCATCGTCAAGTACAAGTCGATGCGCGGCTTCTATGCCCCCTACGTCCCCGGCTGGGACTGTCACGGCCAGCCCATCGAGCACATGGTCGAGAAGCAGCTCGGACCTGAGAAGATGGCGGCCATCGACCAGACGACCCTGCGCCGTCTCTGCCGCGACTGGGCGACCAAGTTCATCGGGATCCAGCGCGAGGAGTTCCGGCGTCTCGGAGTCCGCGGCGACTGGGGCGACCCCTATCTCACCTACCTGCCCGAGTACGAGGCGGGCAACGTCGAGGTCTTCAAGAAGCTCTACGAGTCCGGCGCCATCTATCGCGGCCGCAAGCCGATCCACTGGTGCAAGCGCTGCCACACCGCGCTCGCCGAGGCCGAGATCGAGTATTCGGATGAGCCGAGCCATTCCATCTACGTGAAATTCGCCCTGAGCGAGGTCCCCGCGCCGCTTGCCGCCGCGAAGACCGATCTGCCGGCGTCGATCCTCATCTGGAC
>CAZMJV010000036.1:0-5577 GCA_964566905.1 uncultured Coriobacteriia bacterium
GAAGATGCCGCTCAAGAACTTCTATTAACCGTCTAACTTTCGGGGTCTAGTTCAAAGGACGGCCCCTGTAGTGCCGAAGTTCTAGTTGGAGACTAGATCCTACCGAGCTTGAGCTCGACCGCGTCGCGAACAGCCTGGCTTACGGCGTAGATTCCACCGAAGTAGGTGACGCTGGTGATCGAGGCCTTGTTCGTGTCGAGCTTCTCGCCGGCCGCAGCGCTGAGCGAAGCGGTCTTGGTGAGGAGCAGCACCGAACCACGCTGTGCCTGGAGAACTCCACCACAGAGTGCGTCATACGGCATGTCGCCCGTGGCGATGGCCACGCGGTTCCAAGAGAGTCCGCAGGAGTCCACTCCGTACTGAGCGATCAGGGCAGCGGTGTCGTCCCAGTCAGTTCCACCGATGCGCTGGTCGAACGAACCGCCGAGCGCCTCCTTGACCTTATCAGAGACGGCAAGCGTGCCACCAAGGATGACGCCCTTGTCAATGGCGGACAGTGCAGCCTTGGCACCGACGGAAAGCTCGTTGGTGGCAGGGTTGACCAGGAAGACCGGGGCCTTGATGGCCGCGGCGATCGGGGACACGGCAAGCGCGTCGGCGTAGAACTCGCCCTGAGCGAAGAACGCAGTTCCGTCCCACTCGCCACTCGCCATGACCTTCGCGGCGATCTTGTCGGCCGTATCGTACTGGGTCTCGCCCCAGATGCGCTCGACCGTATACCCCTTCAGCGTACCCTCAAGGGCCTCGCTGACGGCGTACTTACCGCCGAGAATGATGATCTTGGAGGGAGCAAGCTTCACAAGGGCTGCTTCTACGGACGCAGGAAGTTTGTCGCCTTCGACCAGCATGATCGGGGCGCCGAGCACGCCAGCGAGAGCGGAACCACCAAGGGCGTCTGCCCAGTGGTTGCCGGTCGCGAGAATCACCGTGTCTACGCCGTTGGGGTAGGTCGTGAGAGCGACCTTCGCAGCGGTGTCGAACTTGGTATCGCCAGAGATTCCGTCGACACACGGCAGGTAGGTAGCGGTGATCGTGGTGTCAGCCGTGATGGCGTCGAACGCGGCGTCCCAACCGTTGAAGGCGTAACCTTCGCGAGTGGGCTCCTCGCTCGGAGCAACGGCGGCCGTGTTCCAATCGACGGTCTGGGTCGAGAGAACCGCACCGTCGAAGTCTACAAAGGTCACGCCGTACTTGTTGATCTCGTAGGATGCGGTGACCGTGGAGTCAGCCGTGATGGCGTCGAACGCGCCGTCCCAACCAGTGAAGGTGTAACCCTCGACTGCGGTCTCGGGAGCGATTGCAGCCGTGTTCCAGTCGACGGACTGGGTGGTGACCGCGCTATCGAATCCGACGAAGGTCACGATGAACTTGTCGATCTCGTAGGTGGCCGTGACGGTGGTGTCGGCCGTGATGGCCTCAAACGGCACGTCCCAACCGCTGAAAGTGTGGCCCGCACGAGTCGGCTCCACGCTCGGGGCGGTGGCCGACGTGTTCCAGCTGATGGTCTGGGTCGACAGAACCGAGTCGTCCCAGTCGACGAAGGTCACGCCGTACTTGTTGATCTCATAGGAGGCCGTGACCGTGGTGTCAGCCGTGATGGCCTCGAAGGACACGTCCCAATCGACGAAGGTGTAACCCTCGACATCGGTTACAGGAGCCGGTGCAGCCTTGCCGTAATCGACGGTTGGGGTCGAGAGGACCGCGCCTTCGAATCCGACAAAGGTCACAACGAACGTGTCCCATGCGTACGCGGGGTGGAGCACGAGGTCGGAAGCGACCTGAGTGAGGTCGACAGCTTCACCCTTGGCATTGACCCATCCGACGAAATGCTTGTTCGCAACTGCAGGCGCATCAGGTGCTGTAACGCCCTGCTTGGGATACACAGAGGCGCTCGCAAGCACCTTGTCGTCAAGGTCGCGGAAGCTTACGTCAAACTGATGGAACGCGTACACAGCGGTGAGAGTGATGTCCTTCTCGACCGGGTCCCCGAAGTTCCAGAGAGACCACGTTCCAGTTGCGATGTCATAGCCGGTTCCCCAGCCCACGAAATCCGGGCCGAAGAAGATGCCAGCAGTCGGGTCTTCAGGCTGCGCAGCGGCCACGTTGAACGTGACCTCCTCGGAGGAGATAAACGCGCCGTCGAAGTTCTCGAACGTGACAGTGTAGTGCTGAGGAGCATAGTCGGCCGTGACCTCGAGAGGACCGGTGACGTTGGAGAAGTCCTCGTTCCACTTGACGAAGTCGTAGCCCTTGACCGCGGGGGCGACAGGGGCGACGGCGGCGGTGCCATGAGTGGTCTCGACTGAGCCCAGATCGGCACCCTCGAAGCCTACGAAATTCACCGAGTACTGGTTGATCGCGTATACGGCCTTGAAGTCGTAGCTCCCCTTGACGGAGTCGATCGACTTGTCCCACTTGTCGAAGTGATAGCCCACAGGTGCGGGGATGTCAGACAAGGCAGGCGCGATGGCGGGATCGCCAAAGTACACCTTCTGATAGGAGCCGGGGATAGCCGCGAAGGGGCCATCAAGGACGGTCTGGGCCTGGAAGCTCACGTTGAGCGCCTGCTCCCAAAGCTTGACCACTCCGACAGAGTAAGCGCTGTACCCAGCGGGAGGAGTCACCGAAACAGGTGAATCGGCGTCCATGTACTTCTGGTCGGACCAAATCTGAGTGGCCTCGTTGAATACGTTGGCCGTTCCCTCGCATGTGAATACGGAAGGAACATCGACCTGGAATCCCGGGTCGACGTTAACCGCACCCCACGCGTTATCCAAGGTAACGAGCCCCGCTGCGACAACGGTCGAGCCGTTGACGGTGAGACCGGCGCCCTTGCTGTTCTTCATGACGACATTCTCAAAACGGACACTATTGCTCTTGTATGCCTGTACACCAAACGCACCGGCGGTGCCGGCAGCGGTGCCAGTCGTGACAAGGCTGTCGATTGCCAAGTTCTTGACTTCGACGGCTCCATCAAGGACCGAAGCATCAGACGACGGCTGGATGCCGAGGATGTGCTTTGAGGAGTTGTCCGTAGGCAGAGGCTGACCGAGCGTCAGCTCAAAACCTTTTCCATCGATAACAACTGGACGATCGACGATGACCTTCTGGGTCGTCTCGATGCTTGCAGCGAAATCGATCTCGGCGACAGCATCGTCCGCCAACGCGGCCACAAGCTCGGCCGCCGTGCTGACCTGTACAACCGGAGCGCTGACGGCGAACGCCATCCCCACTCCTTGGCTCATGACCAGCGACAACGCCAGCATGAGCGACAACAGTTTCTTATACATTTCCCACCCTTCCAAAACTCGGCTACATACCATGATCTGGGTCACTCGACCCGTTTGCTCCCCGTCTAGCCTTTAGTTCCTCCCCTCCTCACGGATAAGAAAATGCCGAAAAATCGACGCTCTGCCAGACTGAGCCACCCGAACGATACGGCTGGGCACTGACAAGAATTGTCTGAACGATTTCCAACATTGGGTAAAACTTGTCTTACCATATCCTGACTTGTGATACATGGTCAACAAAAAACCGATATATATAAGCAACAAAAAAAGCGACCCGCAGGTCGCTTCTAGTTACTATATGGCGGTATCGGGCGCGCTTTAAGGCGCGTCGTTGTCGTCTTTGAAGTCGACGAGTTCCGCAGGCTCGATCCCGAGGGACTCCGCGAGAGACATGAGGGTCCGTAGCGTCACGTTCCGCTTGCCGGCCTCGCACTGGCTTATGTAGGTACGGTCAAGCCCGGAGAGGTGAGCGAGATCCTCCTGGGACAGCGCCCGGGACTTCCTCACCTCACGCAACTTCCTGCCGAAACCTGCGTATGTATTCGCATCCTTCTTCATTTCGTCCATGCATTCATGCTGAGTCTGACCCGCCTCCTTCGCCACGGACTATAGGTCACGTCGACGCCGCAAAGCCACAGTTCCACGTGCACTCCATGATTCGATAACGGAATGCACATTGCGTGATTATTCCCTTGCTCAGACACCATCGGACCTCGGGCGCCCGCCCTCTGCCGATGCGCTTGACCGAAACACCCCAAAATCGGATATACTCACCGACAATATACGGTTATAGCGTATACATTCCGAGGGAAGGATACCCCGCGATGAAAATATCAAGACTGCTCTCGCTGGCGTTGGCGTCAGCGCTCGCGCTCTCCTCAGTGGGCTGCTCCGGAGCCGCGGACGACAACCGGAAAACGGTGAAGATCGGCTTCGCCGCCCCGCTCACTGGGGACAATGCTCTCTACGGCGAAGGAATGAAGCGCGCCGTGCAGCTCGCGATCGACGAGGCGAACGCGGACAAGCGCACCGAGGACGCCGGAATCGTGTTCGAGCTCAAGGCCGAGGACGACGCGGGTGACCCCAAACAAGCGGTCAACGCCGCGAACTCGCTCGTGGGTGATCAGTCGGTCGTGGCGGTCGTCGGGCACTTCAACTCGGGCTGCACCATTCCCGCATCCCCCGTCTACGAGCGGGCTGGCATGGCGATGGTCACCGTTTCGTCCAACCCCCAGATAACCTCACAAGGCTTCAAGACCACAAACCGAGTCGTGGCAAGGGACAACGCGCAAGGCGCCTTCGCCGGCGAGATGGCCGTCGCATTGAACTTCACCAAGCTCGCACTTATCGACGACTCGACGCCCTACGGTCAGGGCCTCATCTCCGAGTTCTCCAAATCCTTCACCCAGTTGGGGGGCACGATCGTCTCCCAGGACCAAGTTCCCGCGAAGACGATCGACTTCTCCGCACTGATCACGAAGCTCAAGCAGAAAGCTCCCCAGGCCGTCTACTATGCCGGGGCGCACACCGAAGGTGCGCTGCTCTCCAAGCAGATGAGCGAGGCGGGGATGACCGTTCCGGTCATCGGCGGAGACATGCTCTACTCCCCCGACTACATCTCGCTGGCCGGGGCGGGCAACACCGAGGGTGACATCGCAACCGCGCTGGGAATGCCGCTCGAGAACCAGCCGCGCGGAGCAGAGTTCCTCGAGAAGTACCGCGACGCCTACGATATGGATCCCGAGGCGTACGACAGCTACGCATACGACGCTGCTCTCACCATCATCGAGGCGGTTCTCGAGAGCGGCTCCACCGAGCGTGCCACCGTGGCCGCAGCGGTCAGGGCGGGTTCGATCAAGGGCGTGACTGGCGAGGTCGCTTTCGACGAGAACGGCGATAACCGCCAGCAGGTCATCTCGTCCTACAAGGTCGAGGCCGGCGTGTGGAAAGCCTTCGAGCTCAAATAGTCATTCCCCCGCAGAGAACACGTAATAAAGAGGCCTCTCGTTGAGAGGCCTCTTTAATTGTCGCCAGTACTCGTGGTCATACTCTTAGTATTCATTTATGATTCCTATCAGATAAAACTATGACCCTTCGAAAGGAACACGATGCGCAGGCACACCAAGTATCTACTCGTCGCTCTGGTCGCACTGTCGATGGCTTTCGCCTTCGGCTGCAGCAAGGCAGACGACACCGCAACCCCGAGCAAGACCGCAGGTAAGTTTGCGAGCGCCTCGACCGACGACGTGAAGGCGGCGCTCGAGAGCGGCGACGCGATCGTGGTCGA
>CAZMJV010000036.1:5677-9812 GCA_964566905.1 uncultured Coriobacteriia bacterium
GTGAACGAGTGGGCGAACGACGACGCTCTCGCGATGTCCTCGTACCCCAACTACGAGCTCATTGTCCCCGCTTCCTACGTGAAGGACACGCTCGAGAACGCCGGATCCGCGGACGTGAAGGTCTTCGAGGTCAGCTGGGGCGAGGAGTCCGACGATTACAAGGCTGCCCACATCCCCGGTGCCGTGCACATCAACACCGACGAGGTCGAGGTCGGTCCGGTCTGGAACCGCGTCTCGGACCCCGAGCTGCAGCAGTTCGCCCTCAACAACGGCGTGACCACCAAGACCCAGGTTCTCCTCTACGGTTCCGACTCCATGCCCGCCTACCGCGTGCAGGCGATCATGAAGTACATGGGCGTCGAGGACGTTCGCGTGCTCAACGGCGGTTTCGCCGCATGGACCCGCGCCGGTTATGAGACCGAGGCCGGCAGCAATGCCAAGACCACCGTCGCCGACTTCGGCGCCACCGTCCCCGTGCGCGACGAGTACATCATCGACATGCCCGAGGCCAAGGCGATCCTCGCCGATCCCGAGCACGCGTCGCTCGTCGACAACCGCTCCTGGGAGGAGCACATCGGAGAAACCCCCGGTTACTCCGACATCACCGAGGCCGGCAGGCCTGCAGGTGCCCGCTTCGGAGGAGACGTTCCCGCTGCCTACTGCAACGTTGACGGCACGATGCGCAACTTCGACGAGATCATCCCCATGTGGGCCGAGTGGGGCATCAAGCCCGACCAGAAGCTCGGATTCTTCTGCGGCACCGGATGGCGCGCGGCCGAGACCCTCATCTACGCCGACGTCGCAGGTATCAAGGATATCCACCTCTACGACGGCGGTTGGTACGAGTGGATCATGGTCGGCAACAACCCCAAGGAGACCGGCGCCCCCGTCAAGCCGTAACTCTCCGCACCTCATCGCACTAACGGATAGAATGAGCGGGTGTCGGACATCGTCCGGCACCCGCTTCACTTACTAAGGAGTCTCTGGATGAAGAAACGCTGGCCGCTCATCGTCGGGTGCGTGTTCGCACGCCTCGTGCAGATAGCTGCACTGGTAGGCGCATACGAGCTTCACGTCCTCTCGACCGAGAAGATGGGCGTCATGCGCTGGCTCGTCGCCAAGAACGTCCTCTTGGAGCAGGGATGGTTCTCGTGGGAAGGCCTCATCTGGCAGGCGACCGCATTCCTCGTTCTGGCGGGGACGTTTGCCGCATCGGCGGTACTTCTCACCCGCCGCCCCGCGCGGTTCGCGACGCTGCAGACGATGATCGCGGTGCTGGTTGCCGGAGCGGGTGCATGGCTCGCCTCCGAATACACGACGGCCGACTCCAAGGCACTCTACTTCGGAATCATCGCGATGTGGATCGTCCTCGTGGTCCAGATGATCGTCACGCAGGTTGCGACGGGCATCGCGTGGCGAAAGAGCGGCATCGAGTTCATGCCGCGTCGAAAGAGCGAACCTACGCTCTAAGCCCCGCGAGCATATATTCCGCCATCTTGTCGGCGAGTTCGTTGGGGTCTTCCTCGGGGTGCACGACGGTCCAGTTAAGCGCACCGGCGAGATAGGTCGCGAAGACCGTCTGAGCGATGAAATTCGCATCGGTCTCGGCCTTGAACACTCCCTCGCGCTGTCCGCGCTCGATCTGGTCCTGGAAGATCCGCACGATGTCTGCGATGCAGCGGTCGAGCGTCTCCCGCCACTCCCGGTCCTCGCGCCACATCTCTGAGAGCAGGAACTTCGCGAACTCCTTGTTCTTGCGGATCTGCTTCATCTGCTCGCGCGCGAGCGCCGCGAACGCCTCCTCCACGCCCATCTCCTCGGTGACCGCGCGGTCGAGACGGACCGCCAGCGATTCGAGTCCCGTGGCGATGATCTGCTCGGCGAGGTCGGCCTTCGAGTTGAAGTAGTAGTAGACGACTCCCTTGGAGACCTTCGCGATCGCGGCGATGTCCTCGACGCTCGTGCCTCCGTATCCGCGCTCACCGATGAGCCTCATCGCGGCGGCGAAGAGCTTCTCCTTCTTGCTGTTCTTCTTTTTCTTCTCGGTCACGAGGCCCCTCGATATGTCGGCGGATACGACCGTGTGCGCTCGGGTTATGATACCGCGAAGAGGCGTGTGCCCCGAAGACGCGGAGACGACCGATGAAGCATGTCGTGATCACGGGAAGCAGCAGAGGACTCGGGCTGTGCATGGCGCGGGAGTTCCTCGCATCCGGCTGCACGGTGACCGTGTCGGGACGAGCGGGAGGCTCGCTCGAGAGCGCCCGCGTCGCCCTCGAAGAGTTCGGCGACCTGGTCGATTTCGTTCCCTGCGACGTCCGCAGTCGCGAGGAGCTCGAGACCCTGTGGGAGCGAGCGGTGCGGCGGTGCGGGCGCGTGGACGTCTGGATCAACAACGCCGGTCGAAACACCCCCCACGTCGCCGTGTGGAACACCGGCGAGGAGTACCTCGACGCCGTCCTCGACACCAACATCAAGGGCATGATCATGGGCTCCCAGATCGCCGCCCGACAGATGCTCGCGCAGGGCGAAGGGCAGATCTGGAACATGGAGGGGCTCGGCTCCAACGGCATGATCCAGAAGAAGACGGTCCTCTACGGAACCAGCAAGAGCGCGCTCACCTACTTCACCCGCGGCCTGGCAGCCGAGCTCGCAGACACGCCGGTCACTGCCGGCCGCCTCTCTCCGGGGATGATGCTCACCGACTTCATCACACTGGATGCGGACGGGGAACCCTCCGAGATGCTGAAGGACGAGCGCTTCAAGCGCATCTTCAACATCCTGGGCGACCGTCCTGAACCCGTGGCCGCGTTCCTCGTGCGCGGGATCCTCTCCTCGGAGAAGAACGACGCCCACATCCGCTGGCTCACACCCGCCAAGTCCGCATGGCGATTCGCCTCAGCACCCTTTTCCAAGCGCACTCTTATCTAGTCTATACTCGATTTCATGGCATCCGTTACCTTTAACAACGTCTCACTCACCTACAAGGGGTCCGACCGCGACGTCCAGGCACTCCGCGACGTCTCATGGGAGATCTCCGACGGAGAGCCGGTCGCGCTGATCGGTCCCTCGGGCTGCGGCAAGTCGACCTCTTTGCTGCTCGCTGCGGGGCTCATGTCCGCCACTTCGGGCGATGTGCTCGTGGGCGGCGTGTCCGCCGACACCCCGAGGCGCGAGACCGCCCTCATCTTGCAAGAGTACGGTCTCCTCCCCTGGAAGACCGTCTCGGACAACGCCGCGCTGGGACTCACCATCCGCGGGATGTCCAAGCGCGAATCCGCGGGAATCGTCGAGCGGGCGCTGGAGACGGTCGGCCTGTCCGAGTTCGCGCGCGCCTTCCCTGGAGAACTCTCCGGCGGGATGCGGCAGCGTCTCGCACTGGCCCGCGCCGTCGCACTCGACGCGGACCTGCTGCTCATGGACGAGCCGCTTTCCGCACTCGACTCGCTCACCCGCGAGGACCTGCAGGACATGCTCCTCGAGCTCTGGCAGCGTCGCGGCCACACGCAGATCCTCGTCACCCACTCGATCGAGGAGGCGGTCTACCTCGGCCGTCGAATCATCCTCATGACACCGCGCCCAGGTCGTATCCACGCCGTCGTGGAGAACCCCGGCATGGGCGAGAAGTCCTACCGACAGTCCGCCGACTTCTTCGCGACGTGCTCGCGCCTGCGTGAGCTGCTCGTCGAGGAAGGGGCGCTGCGGCGATGAAGAGCGCCCTCAACAAGGTGCTGGGTATCGCAGGGGCGATCGTTGCGCTGGTAGTGCTGTGGGAGCTCGCGGCCCGCGCCATCGGCTCGCCGGCACTCCCCTCTCCTGCTATCGCGATCGCGCAGTTCGGCTCGGAGCTCCCCGAGCTCTGGCCGCATGCGCTGGCATCCCTCTGGCGCGTGCTCGCCGCGATGGCCATCGGTACCGCAATCGCACTTCCCATGGGGTTGCTGGTCGGCCGGTCGCCGCGCCTCGACGCCATAGTGGCACCGATGATGTTTCTCACCTACCCGATTCCCAAGGTGGTGTTCCTGCCTGTCCTGATGGTGCTCCTCGGCCTCGGTGACGCCTCGAAGATCACCCTCATCGCGGTCATCATCTTCTTCCAGATCCTCGTGACCGCGCGCGATGCGGCGAAGGCGAT
>CAZMJV010000036.1:9912-14133 GCA_964566905.1 uncultured Coriobacteriia bacterium
GTGCTCTACGAAGTGCTCGATCTGCTCGAGGCTCGACTCACCCGCTGGCGCAAGTCGGCACGATAAGAGGAGAAGACCATGCCTGCTGAGACGCCCGCGGTCCGCATCGAGATAACCAAAGACGGCCCCTACATCGTCCACGGAGGGGTTCCGCTGTCGCGCCAGACCATCGTCAGAGACGACAACGGCGTCGCGATCGGGCTGCGCGAGGTCGGTGTCTATCCGCAGCAGGAGACGTACGCACTGTGTCGCTGCGGGCTCTCCTCGAACAAGCCGTTCTGCGACGGGACCCACATCGCCGAGGACTTCCGCTGCTCTGAGACAGCAGCACACAGCGGCTACTTGGAGCACGCGCAAAAGGTGGAGGGTTCGGGGATGGAACTCTTCGACGAGAAGCCGCTGTGCGCAAGCGCCGGGTTCTGCCAGCGGGAAGGCGGCGTCTGGAGCCTCACCGCGAACTCGGAGGATCCCGAGAACCGCGCGCTCGCGATCGAGGAGGTCTGCCTGTGCCCGAGCGGCCGCCTCGTTATGGTCGACACCGGCAACGGCCAGCCCATCGAGCCCGATTTCGAGCCTTCGATCGTCATCCTCGAGGACGAGCAGGTATCGCGGAGCAGTGCGATCTACGTGAGGGGCAGCATTCCGGTGTTCGATCCGCAGGGCGAGCCCTACCAGCTGCGCAACCGCGTCACGCTTTGCCGGTGCGGCGAGTCCTCAAACAAGCCGTTCTGCGACGGTAGCCACTACCGCGCGGGGTTCGTGGACGGGCTGTAGGGCAGCGACCCTCTACTCGTCGTCGGCCTTGGGGCCGGTCTCCTCCGAAGCTTTTCGAACACCTCCGCGACGCTTCACGGCGTCGCGGAGGATGTATTCCACTTGTGCGTTGACGCTGCGCAGCTCATCGGCGGCCCAGCCTTCGACCTCGGCCCAGAGCTTCGGGTCAACCCTCAGCAAAAACTGCTTCTTCTGAGCCATTCCGCGACCTCCGCGGCTAGTAGAGCGAACCGGCGTTGACCACAGGGTGCACCTCTGCCTCGCCGCAGAGAACCACCATCAGGTTGCTCACCATGGCCGCCTTGCGCTCGTCGTCGAGGTCCACCACCTTGCGCTCGGAGAGGTCGGTGAGGGCCATCTCAACCATGCTCACCGCGCCGTGAACGATCTTGCGGCGTGCGGCGATGATCGCCTCGGCCTGCTGACGGCGGAGCATCGCCTGGGCGATCTCCGGAGCGTATGCGAGGTGCGTGAGTCGCGCGTCGTCGATGACCACGCCGGCACGGGAGAGGCGCTCGAGGAGCTCGACCTGCAGCGCCTGCGAGACCTCCTCGACATTGCCACGCAGCGTGATCTCGGTCTGAGTTGCATCGTTGTCATCGTCGGAACCGTGGTCGTACGCGTACACGCTTGCCACGTGGCGCAGCGCGGTCTCGCTCTGGGTGGCGACGTAGGACTCGTAGTCGTCGACGTCGAAGACCGCCATCGCGGTGTCCTCGACATGCCACACGACGACCGTGGCGATCTCGACGGGGTTGCCGCGTCGGTCGTTCACCTTGAGCCGCTCGCCGTTAAGGGTGCGGGCGCGCAGCGAGACCTTGTTGCGGCCGAGACGACGCTTGGACGAGGTCGAGACGTTGTGGTCCGAAGATTTCGCAGCGTTCTGAGCCTCAGATGCCGCTGCGACCGCTGCAGCCATCGCCCCCGGACCGTTGGAGTAAAACGGGTTACCCCAGTGGAAGCCCCCCTCGCGGACCGTTCCCTTGTAATCGCCGAAGAGGATGAGCACGCGCGCCTCGTTGGGCTGCAGCGTGAAGAAGCCGGGCATGAGGAAGACGGCGACAGTGCACAACAGCGTGGCGAAGAGGAGCATCAATATGCTGCCCGCCATCGCCCCGAGCACGAATATCCCCACGCTCGCCAGTAGCATCACTATGACGACGACCAGCATCAGCCAACCGCTTGCGACTGTGACGATCCGCTCCTTGCTTGCAGCACCCATCGTGCCCTCCTGTCCGGCCTGACGGCCGTTCGAACACCATACGATACCGATATGATATCACTATGGAATCCAGAACGGGCGCGACAAATTTCGCCCCAGGAGTCCCTACCCTATCTCACGCGCAGTTAGTCGCCCCGCCGCAGCTGCTTCCCGATCCCGCCATGCACCCGAGGCAGTGGTCCTCGAGACGGATGTCGCGCGCGAGGAGCCGAGCGCTGTCGAAATCGAAGATGGTGGCGTCTTGCGTCTTTGCTCTGATCGGAAGTTCCTTCATCTGATTGAAGTCACAGTCGTAGAGCAGCCCGTCGTGGGAAACGGATACCATCGAGCGGCACATCACACCCTCGGCGGCCGCCGGGTTGTAGCGTTCCGCCAGCGTCGCGAGGTACTCGTCTGCAACGCCACGGTTCGCCAATCCCCTCTCGAACCGGCCGACCGGAAGGTTGGCGAGAACATAAAGCGAGTTGAAGGTCACTCCGTGGAGCATCGCGAGTTCGCGACGGAAATCCGCCTCCAGAGCGCGCTGTGATCCGTGCAAGAACGCACCGCCGGGATTGGTGACGATGTTGACCTCGAGGCCCGAGCCCGCGATACCGAAGCCCGCCTGGTTGAGCATCTTCAGGCTCTCGATGCTCTTGGCGTACACTCCGTCGCCCCTCTGACGATCGGTATTGCACGCCACGTAGCACGGCAGTGAGGAGACAAGCTCGACACCGGTGCGCGTAAAGAACTCCGGCAGGTGCATCATGGACTCACCGGTAGCCGGGTGGGCATCGAGAGTGACGGTGAGATTGTGGCGGACGATGACGTGGCGCCCCATCCCACGCATTCCTTCCACGATGTCAGCGAATCGGGGGTGAAGTTCGGGCGCTCCCCCGGTGATGTCGACCGTGGTGATCTCGGGGTGCGAGGCGATGACGGCGAAACAAGCATCGATCACCGCGTCGGACATCATCTCCCTGCGGCTCGGCGAGGCGGAAACGTGGCAATGAGTACATGCCTGGTTGCACAGGCGGGTGATGTTGAGTTGGAGGACGTCGATGCTCCGAGGGGAGAGATCGACCTCGCAGCGCGAGAAGACCTTGTGCAGCAGAGCGGATGTCACCTGAAAAACCTCCGAGAGCGCGACCGCGAGGACCAGTCGATTGTGATAAGCGAAGAATATAGTCTGTATTATATTCCACAAAGCCGTCGCGGGCTGCCGGAGTCCTCGTTGAGGGGCCTCGAGCAAACTCCCGTTTTCTGCAAATTACTCCAGTGGAAGCGGTACATTATGCAATGTCGTCTCCCTTAGGAATGGCGGGCACAATGGCACCAGCTATAGAGATCACGGACCTGAAGAAGTACTTCGGCAAGAAACACGCCGTCGACGGCATCTCGATGTCGATCGAACCCGGGGAGATATTCGGATTCCTCGGCCCCAACGGCGCCGGGAAGACCACTGCGATTCGCTGCTTGATGGGGTTCAACCGCCCCACCGGCGGGTCGATCAGCGTGTTGGGCCACGACATGGCCACCGACTCGGTGGTCGCGAAGAAGTCGATGGGCTACCTCCCCGGAAACGTCAAACTCTACGACGCGTGGACCGGTTGGGATCATCTGCGGCTCTACGAAAGTGTGCGGGGGAAGTCCCGGAACCTCTCCGATCTCATCGACCGCCTCGATTTCGATCCGACCGCCAGGTTCCGCCAGCTCTCCAGTGGAAACAAGCAGAAACTCGGTCTCATTCTCGCCCTGATGAACGAGCCGCGCGTTCTCGTAATGGACGAGCCCACGGTCGGCCTCGACCCTCTCCTGCAGAACACGATCTACGACATTCTCACGGAGTACCGCGACGCCGGGACGACGATCTTCGTCTCCTCCCACAACCTGCCGGAGGTCGAACGCCTCTGCGATCGAGTGGGGGTCATCAAGGACGGCAAGCTCATCGCTGTGGAGAACATCAGGGAACTCGCGGGGAAGAAACTCCACCGCATGGAGGTCCGATTCGCCGACGATTTCGAGAGGTCGGAGTTCGAGGTTCCCGGCGTGGACACGGTCGAGGAGATCTCGGGCGGACTGCTTATTTCGGTCAGCGGGGACATCAACCCCATCCTGGCCAAGGTGACGTCCCACGAACTCATCGACCTTGAATTCTCGCACGCCAATCTCGAGGAGATCTTCCTGAAGTTCTACGAGAGGGGGGATGAGTGATGCCCTACTTCATCAGCATGCTGAGGGACAAG
>CAZMJV010000037.1:0-12775 GCA_964566905.1 uncultured Coriobacteriia bacterium
CGCAAGTACAGCCCTCAGGGGAAACTGCTCTGGGACGCCGGGACCGTGCCGGACAGGACCAAGCCGCAGCAACACGACGGTTCGAACACTCAGGCCACCAAGGGTATCTTCGAACTGCCCACCGGCGTCACGGTCGACGGCAACGGACACGTGGTGGTCATCGACGCGTTCAAGTTCCAGATCATCGTCCTCGACGGTGAGACGGGGGAGAAAGTCGCGGATTACGGCGACTACGGACCTCTCGACGGACAGTTCATGAATCCGAGCGCGATAGCATACGATGCCGAGCGGGATTACTTCGTGATCGCCGATACGGACAACAACCGCCTCCAGGTGGTGCGTCTGCCCGATTCATCCAAGTCCCCCGTGCAGTCGGCTATCCGTCGCGTCTTCGACCGGCCCGTCTGGATACTCTGCATGCCGTTCCTCATCCTGCTCATAGCAGCGATCATCACCGCGATACTCCGCCGACGTCGCGGTGCGGACATACCGCAGGCAAGCGCGTGATTTTCGGGCCATTTGAACATCTCTTGGATCTTCGGGGTTGCAATTGGCCCCAATTGACGTAAAATCACTTCTTGCGTTTGGGCCGTTAGCTCAGCTGGCAGAGCAGGGGACTCTTAATCCCAAGGTCCGGGGTTCGATCCCCCGACGGCCCACCAAACGAAACATCAGAAAGCCGGTCCCCAGGGGCCGGCTTTTTCGTTTCCAGGATGGAGCGGGGCACTAGGAGCGGCACCTCGTTCCTCAGGTTTCTCTGCTCTCCAACGCATCCAGCAGTCGCAGCACTCTCGGTCTGTTGAAACGCTGAGCGACGATGCACGGTGCGTTCACGGCGAGCGCATAAGCGAACATGTACGGCAGCACCTCGAGAGGGGCGAAGAGTCCGAACACCCAAAAGGGGAGTATCGCGAGCCAGTGTGCGAACTCGGCTCGGCATGACTCTATGGCGAATCGTTCGAGGTTCTGTCGGGAGAACGAGTCGAGCCGACGCTTTCGATACCCGTTCCTGAATAGCGCGCCGCCGTCCGGCAGATACCTCTTCCATCGCCTCACGCCCAGGATCGTATCGTAGACCTTCCCCGACCGCTCCCATCCGCGTGTCCGGAAGAGCCACTTCTCGGTTGAGAGGGACTCGTCGGAAATCCTCAGGCTGAGGAGTGACGCCCCTACCTGGAAGATCGGCCAGAGGATGAAGAAGAGAGCGATCATCTGCGCCTTCGGGAGCTGGATCAGCTGCATTCCGTCACCCTCCCAATTCGACGCTTCTCCCTCTCCAACGGACGCGCCTGCGGAGAAGGGTGTGGTAGGCAGAGAGCGCGAAGATCACGAGGAACGCGAGAAGGGCGATCGGGTAGAGGAGAACGGTCACGGGTTTGAAGCTGCCGATCCTGCGGGCGACCGTCCAGAGGTGACCGATCAGGACGACGAGCACGACCAGAGAGATGGCGAGCGAGACGGGCTCGAGATAGGTGGACGGCGTCGCCAGTTTGAGGAGGACCGCGATGCATGAATCCACCCACAGGACGACCAATAGAAGGAGGCGAAGCGGAGTCTTCGAAGCTCCGGTCGCGAAGTTCTTGGTCCATCCCTCGGCTAGTTGTCGTAACCCCTCCGGATACATGCGAAACATCACATCATCGCTGCTGCCCACGAAGAGCTCGAAGTCGATACCGCTCGACGTCAGAGTCTCTCCCAGCGCGAGGTCGTCGACGACGCTGGCACTCACGGTCGAGTGTCCCCCGATCGATCGGTACTGCTGCTCATCGATGAGGATGACCGGACCGAAGAGTCCGATATTGTGGCTTTTTCCAGGTAGCCCGACTCCGTTCGCCGCGAGCAGGATGGCGTTGAAGAACAGGGAGAGCTGCTCATACCACCGCTCGACCCGGTGGTAGGGAAGGACCGACACGGGGCATCTGCAGTTTGCCGAAGCCTGAACGATTCTCTCGACGGAGTCAGGTCCGAGGCGCACGTCGGCGTCCAGGAACAGCAGGAGGTCGCCTCGGGCGTGGTTCGCCCCCGACTGGCAAGCCCAGGCCTTCCCTGTCCAGCCCGCAGGCGCCTCAGCAGGAACGATCACCTCGGCGCCCAGCGAGGCGGCGACCTCGGCGGTGCCGTCGTCCGAACCGTCGTCCACGCATATGACCTCGAGCAGCGGTGTCGTCTGCGCCGCGAGGTCTCTGAGAAGCATCGGGAGGTTACGCTCCTCGTTTCGGGCGGGGATGACGACCGATACCCTGCACGGCGTGACCGAACCTTCGGCAGGCGGGAGGGCGGGGTGCCTCAGGAAGAGCAGGAAGCCGGCCAGCACGCCGGCTATCAACAGGACCAGGCTGGTCGGATCAGACATCGCCGTCAAGGCTGGTCAGATATTCGACGACCGAAGGGATCTCGACGGGCGCACCGCTCCTCGGGTTGAGAATGCAGTCTGTACGCGCCTCCTCCATCTCCCGGTCGGCATCGACGTCGGTGTCCAGGTACTCCTCGACGAGCCTGCGGGCGCCGATGATGTTGCCCACGAATACCCGTCGCATGACTCCTCGGACGTCGAGCGCGGTCCGGCTCATGCAGGTGGGATGCTCGCAGCACTGACACCGGTTGGCCTCTCGGGTGACCTCGCGCCGAGACTCAGGGAGTCGGGCGTACAGGTCGTCGAGGGTGAACGGCTTGTCGACGATCGTGACGTAGTTCTCCATGTCGGGAGCATAGGAGAATCGGTCGAGCCCTCTCTTCTCCAGGATCGCGTTTGCGGCGCTCAGACCCGATATAGTCACCGCCGGGGTACCGGTTCCCATGACCGTCGATTCGCCGCAGCAGAACAGCGTGTCCCATTCGCTCCGGGTGTGCAGGCGATGGAACATGTGCTGGCCCAGCATCTGCTTGGGTCCGGCGACGGATCCGCCGTTCTTATTCGTGTAGCGTTCGATCGTCCGAGGAGTGGCGACCTCGGAATGCCGGATCGCGTCTGAGAAGCCCGGGAACCTGCGCTCCAGAACCCCGACGAGGCGCGTCCGCTCCTCTTCTTTCATCCGAAGGTAGTCCGAGGCGTCCGCATCCTCCCAGTCCTTGAGCGACGGACCGATCGCGGTCACGACATGTCCGTCGTCGGGGCAGACGCTTCGGTCGTCGATGCTCAGTAGATAGACGGTCACCTCGTCCTCGTCGAGCTCGTCGGGGTTTCCGACCAGCATCTCGATGGGCAGCGTGTCGTCGGGAATGACGTCGCGGTCGACGTAGGTGTAGAGCACGACGCTGGGATAGGTCGGCACCTGGTCCCGGGCCCACTTCAGGCGCCCCTCGGTCAGGTACTCGACACCGATCAGCTTGTCGTAGAGGTTCCACACGGTGCCCGAGTAGACGATGTCGTCTGCCGCGACGCACTCGCCGCCGATAAGTTCGACGCCGCAGGGTTTGCCGTCGCGGAAGAGGATTCTCTCCACCTCGCGCTCCATCAGCATCCGCCCGCCGTTCTCCTCGATCACCTTCTCCAGCTTGCCCGGGAGAAAGACTGTCGAGCCCGCCGGGTAGAAGCTGCCGCCGACATGGTTGTCGACGAACATGATCGCGGAGAGGATGGCGGGCGTCTCCTCGACCGTCGTGTAGCAGTAGGTCGAGGTGAGCTTGTCGAAGAATTTGAAGAGCTCGGGGTCGGTGAAGTATCGATCCAGCAGGCTCTTGGTCGTCTTGTTCATGAAACCGAGGAACCGCATGTGCGAGACGGGATGCTTCAGGAGACCCTTCAGGGAGTCCTTGCCGTCGTTCTCGTCGGCCGTTGAGAAGACCGGGAACTCGACCATCACGTCGTGGTACATCCGGTAGAGGTCGCCGTAGAAGCGCTTGAGGTTCTCTGCCTCGGAGGGGAAGTGGCGACCCAACTCCTCGGCGAACTGGTCGACGTCGGGCCAGAACATGATCCTCTCGCCTTTGTAGTTCACGCAGTAGAGGAGGTCGTGCTTGATGACGTCGATGGGTTCCTCAAGGCAGTTGAACACGAAGCGGTGGGGGTTGAAACCCTTCTCCCCGAATCCGTAGAGCATGGCCGAGCCCTGGTCGAACACCACTCCGTCGCGCTTGAATGTCCCGCACGAACCGCCCGGGTTGTAGGCTTTCTCGACGACTCCGACCTTCAACCCGCGTTTCGCGAGGAGGGCTGCCGCCGTCAGACCCGATACACCCGCACCGATCACGATGACGTCGTATCCCATGGTCGGACTCCACTTCAGACAAGTTTTGTCACCCTGAGGCGAATGGTACAGCAACCAGGGAGATGCTGTCGCCCGCGAAAACCTATGGCTGGGCGGGGAGCGCCGCTCATCAAATCCCCACTAAAGCGCGCGGGCTTCGGGAGGCCCTCGCTGCGGATTTGCGGTAAGATTAAACGCTACTGCTCGCGGGCGGGTGTGGCGGAACTGGCAGACGCGCTGGATTTAGGTTCCAGTGGGGAGACCCGTGGAGGTTCGAGTCCTCTCATCCGCACCAACGCGAGAGTTATCAATGACACGTACAAAGGTATCTACGTACAAAGACAGCCCATCAGGTTGGAGGACCATGAACACCACGCTCGAGACCATCTCCGGAAACACCCGCAAGCTCACCGTGACCGTTCCCGCGGCCGACGTCGACGCCGCGGTCAAGGAGGTCTATCGCGAGGCGGCCAAGAAGTATCGCTTCCCGGGTTTCCGTCCCGGCAAGGCCCCTCGCCACGTCATCGAAAACATGCTCGGCGGTGCCGACGTGCTGCTCTCCGAGGCCACCGAGAAGCTGGTCAACCAGACCTTCCCCGTCGCACTCGACGCCGAGGACGTCCGCCCCATGGGCAAGACCGACTTCGAGGAGATCGACTCCGTCGTCGAGGGCCAGGACTTCTCCTTCGCCGCGACATTCGACGTGCGCCCTGAGCTCACGCTCTCTTCGCTCGACGACATCACCATCGAGCTTCCTCCCGTTGAGGCAACCGATGCGGAAGTCGACCAGCAGCTGACCATGATCGCCGATCAGTTCGCGAGCCTCGCCCCGGTCGAGGACCGCGGCGTCGAGGCGGCCGACTTCGCGCTCATCAGCTTCATCGGCGACGTCGACGGCGAGCCCTATGAGGGCAACACCGTGGACAAGTACCTCTACGAGCTCTCTAAGGGCATGATGCCCGCTGATTTCGACCTGGGACTCCTCGGTATGAAGCCGGGCGAGACCAAGCGCATCGAGTTCGAGATCCCCGCTGCGGAGGATAACGGCGAGTTCGCCGGCAAGAAGGCCGGTTTCGAGGTCACCCTGCACGAGATCAAGGGCAAGGTCCTCCCCGAGATCGACGACGAGTTCGCCGCGATGGTCGGCGGTTTCGACTCCGTCGCCACGCTTCGCGAAGAGGTCGCCAAGTCCATCACCGCGCAGAAGACCCAGTCTCTCGCGCGCATTAAAGAGCAGCGCACGATGCTCAAGCTCGCCGAGCGTCTCGAGGGAGAGGTTCCCGAGGTTCTCGTCACCGAGAAGAACAACGAGCTGCTCCAGGACTTCTACCGTACCCTTCAGCAGCGTGAGATGGACTTCGACTCCTATCTCGCCGCCGTCGGCGTCGATTTCGCCAAGTTCCAGGAGGACATGCTTGCGCAGTCCCGCGACCTCGTGAGCGAGGAGCTCGCGCTCGAGGCGCTTTTCCGCGCCAAGGGCATGGAGATCACCGACACCGACATCGACGACGAGTTCCGTCGCGCGGTCGAGGGCGACGACAAGGCAGATCCTGCGGCAATGCGTGTTCGCTGGGAGGAGTCGGGCCTCATGGCCATGCTCCGCGAGGGCATCCGCCGCTCGAAGGCAGCCGATTGGGTCATGGACAACGTCAAGGTAGTCGAGGTGGCAGCGCCTGAGGCCGCAGAGGTCGACACCACAGAGGAGTAACGATGATTCTCGAACCGAATTCCGCACTCATTCCCTACGTCATCGAGCAGTCGCCTCGCGGCGAGCGTAGCTTCGACATCTATTCTCGCATGCTCAACGAGCGCGTGATCTTCCTCGGCGAGCCCGTGGACGACCACGTCGCCAACTCGATCATCGCGCAGATGCTCCACCTCGAGTCGGCCGACCCGGACAAGGACATCTCGCTCTACATCAACTCGCCCGGCGGAAGCGTCACCGACGGTCTCGCCATCTACGACACGATGCAGTTCATCAAGTGCGACGTTTCCACCATCTGCATCGGCCAGGCCGCATCCATGGCCGCCGTCCTGCTGGCTGCGGGTGCGCCTGGCAAGCGCTTCGCGCTGCCCAACTCGCGCATCATGATCCACCAGCCCTCGGGCGGTGCACGTGGTCAGCAGACCGAGATCGAGATTGCCGCGCGCGAGATCCTCTACGTGCGCGAGCAGCTCAACAAGATCCTAGCCAAGCACACGGGCCAGCCTCTCGAGCAGATCCACCTCGACACCGAGCGCGACAACTTCATGAGCTCCGCCGAGGCAGCCAAATACGGCCTCGTGGACGCCGTGATGTCCAGCCGCGTTGACGGAGCGACCGCCTGATGACGGACCGTATCGACGACCACACCGATCAGCCGCAGTTCGTCTGCTCCTTCTGCGGCAAGAGCCAGAACCACGTCCGCCGACTTGTCGCCGGACCCGGCGGCGTGTCGATCTGCGACGAGTGCATCGACCTCGCGGCCGACATCGTCCTCGACGAGATGGCCGAGGAGGACGGGGCGTACGTGGTCCCGGGCCTCGACGAGGTTCCCACCCCGCGTGAGATCCACGACGCGCTGTCGCTGCACGTCGTTGGCCAGGAAGCCGCCAAGAAGGCGCTCTCGGTCGCGGTCTACAGCCACTACAAGCGCGTCTCGCTCGGCCAGGCCGGCGACGACGAGGTCGAGCTCGCCAAGAGCAACATCCTGATGCTCGGCCCCACGGGAAGCGGCAAGACGCTTCTTGCGCAGACGCTCGCCCGAATCCTCAAGGTTCCGTTCGCGATCGCCGATGCGACCGCTCTCACCGAGGCGGGCTACGTGGGAGAGGATGTCGAGAACATCCTTCTCAAGCTCATCACCGCTGCGGACTTCGACGTCGAGCGCGCCGAGGTCGGCATCATCTACATCGACGAGATCGACAAGGTCGCTCGCAAGGCCGAGAACCTCTCGATCACCCGCGACGTCTCGGGTGAGGGTGTGCAGCAGGCCCTGCTCAAGATCCTCGAGGGCACCGAGGCGGCCGTTCCCCCGCAGGGAGGACGCAAGCACCCCCAGCAGGAGCTCATCCACATCGACACGACCAACATCCTTTTCATCCTGGGTGGGGCGTTCGTCGGGCTCGAGCGGATCATCGCCGACCGCATCGGCAAGAAAGGCGTCGGTTTCACCGCCGAGATGGACTCGGCGACGCCCAAGGCGCACTCCGAGATCATGGCGCACGTGCTGCCCGAGGACCTCAACCGGTTCGGCATGATCCCCGAGTTCGTGGGACGCGTCCCGGTCATCGCCACGCTCGACGAGCTCTCCGAAGACGAACTGGTCCGCATCCTCACCGAGCCTAAGAACGCGCTCGTGAAGCAGTACAAGCGTCTCTTCGCCATGGAGGGTGCAGAGCTCGTCTTCACCGACGAGGCCCTGCGCGCCATCGCGACCGAGGCAGTCGCCCACAAGACGGGTGCGCGCGGGCTGCGCTCCATCTGCGAGCGCGTCCTGCTCGACACGATGTACGAGCTCCCGAGCACCGATGACGTCGAGCAGGTCGTCGTGACCGACGTCAGCGTCACCGAAGGGGCTGCTCCCACCGTCGTCCGCAGCGCCAAGAGCACCAGGAAGAACATCGGCGCGTAGGCGCCAGCCGCGCATCGCAGGCCATATCGAGTAGAACGGATCCACCGTGAGCGAAATGCCCAAAAACTACGACCCCAAGACAGTGGAGCACCCCATCTTCGAGTCGTGGCAGGAGGGCGGATACTTCGCCCAGGAACCCGTCGAGGGACCTGCGTACACGGTGGTCATCCCGCCTCCCAATGTGACCGGTTCGCTGCACATGGGCCACGCGCTCAACAATACGATCCAAGACGTCCTCATCAGGCGTTCCCGCATGTCCGGGGTCCCCACGCGCTGGATCGTGGGCACCGACCATGCCGGCATCGCCACCCAGAACAAGGTCGAGCAGAAGCTCGCCAAACAGGGTCTGTCCCGCTTCGACGTGGGCCGCGAGGCGTTCGTCGAGGAGTGCTGGAAGTGGCGTGACGAGCACGGTTCGACCATCATCGGCCAGCTCAAGGCTATGGGCTGCTCGTGCGACTACGACGACGAGCAGTTCACCATGGACCCCGGCTACCAGAAGGCCGTGCGAAACGTCTTCGTCGACTGGTACGACAAGGGTCTCATCTACCGCGGCAAGCGCATCATCAACTGGTGCCCCCGCTGCACCACCGCGCTCTCCGACATCGAGGTAGAGCACGAGGACGTCGCGGGCAACCTCTGGTACATGCGCTACCCGCTCAAGGAGCCGGTGGGCGACATCTCGTACGTCGTCGTCGCGACCACGCGTCCCGAGACGATTCCGGGCGACGTCGCCGTAGCGGTCTCGCCCGACGACGACCGCTATCGCGACCTCATCGGAGCGACCGTCATCCTCCCGATTCTCGGCCGCGAGATCCCCATCGTCGCCGACGAGTACGTCGACCCCGACTTCGGCACCGGCATGGTCAAGATCACGCCCGCACACGACCCCAACGACTTCGAGGTGGGGGAGCGCCACAACCTGCCCAAGATCAACGTCATCGACGGAGACGGGCGCCTCAACTCGCTCGCCGGCGAGCGTTTCGAGGGTCTCGACCGCTTCGAGGCCCGCGAGGAGATCGTGAAGGCGTTCGTCGAGCTCGGGTTCGTGGAGAGGGTCGAGGAGCATACGCGCCCCGTCGGCCACTGCTACCGCTGCAACACCATCATCGAGCCCTGGCTCTCCGACCAGTGGTTCGTCGACATGAAGCCGCTCGCGGCGCCCGCCATCGAGGCCGTGCGCGACGGGCGCGTCGAGTTCGCGCCCAAGCGCTGGGAGAACGTCTACTTCCACTGGATGGAGAACATCCGCGACTGGTGCATCTCGCGCCAGCTCTGGTGGGGGCACCGCATCCCGGTCTTCTACTGCGACACCTGCGGCTGGCAGGGCGCATCGATCGACGACATCGACGAGTGCCCCGTCTGCGGAGCCGAGGTGCGCCAGGACGAGGACGTTCTCGACACCTGGTTCTCCTCTCAGCTCTGGCCGTTCGCGACGATGGGCTGGCCGGAGAAGACCGCCGAGCTGGCCTCGTTCTATCCCACCGCGGTCCTCTCGACCGCACGCGACATCCTGTTCCTCTGGGTCGCGCGCATGGTCATGGCCGGGATGTACTTCATGGACGGCGAGGTCCCCTTCGCAGACGTGATCATCCACCCCACGGTGTTCAACGCCGAGGGTCGCCGCATGTCCAAGTCCTTGGGCACCGGAGTCGACCCGCTCGACCTCATGGAGAACTACGGAGCCGACGGCATGCGTTTCGGTCTCATGCTGCAGGTCACGGGCGCACAGGACCTCAAGTTCTCCGAGGAGAAGCTCGCAAGCAGTCGCAACTTCACCAACAAGATCTGGAACGCCAGCCGCTTCGTGCTCATGAACCTCGAGGGCTTCACTCCCGGGGAGCCGGTCGCCGAGACCGTCGCGGACCGCTGGATCCTCTCGCGACTCGCCGGGCTCGCGCGCCGCGTCGACGCAGGACTCACCGAGTACGAGTTCGGCGAGGTGGCACGCGACCTCTACGAGTTCTTCTGGAACGAGTACTGCGACTGGTACATCGAGCTCGCCAAGGGTCGTCTGGCCGCTGGCGGGGAGTCGCGCCAGAACGTCCAGCGCAACCTCGTCTTCGTGCTCGACACCGCCCTGCGCCTCCTGCATCCGATGATGCCCTTCGTCACCGAGGAGATCTGGCGCCACGTGCCGCATGGCGACACTGCGGCCTCGCTCATGGTCGCCGCATGGCCCCAGGCCGACGACCTCGCACGTTTCGTCGATGACGAGGCCGAGCGCTCCATCCTCGCGGTTCAGTCCGCCATCATCGCGGTCCGCGGCGTGCGCTCCCGCTACGGCATCTCGCCCAAGTTGAAGCTCGACGCGGTCGTCAAAGCCCCTGAGGCCGAGGCGGTCCTGCTCGAGGCCAACGCCGCGCTCATCTCCGACCTCGCACGTCTCGGCTCGTTCACCGTCGCGGTCGACGCGACCAAGCCCGAGCAGTCCTCGGTCGCGGTCGTCGGCGCCCTCGAGGTCTACGTCCCGCTCGCCGGTCTGGTCGACTTCGATGCGGAGCGCGCGCGTCTCTCCAAGGAGCGCGCCTCTGCGGCAGCCGACCTCGCCAAGCTCGAGAAGAAGCTCGGGAACGAGGGATTCCTCGCCAAAGCTTCGCCCGAGATCGTGGAGAAGGACCGTGCGAAGGCTGCCGAGCTCGCCGACAAGGTCGCACTCATCGACGGACAGCTCGCCGAGATTGGATAGCTGTCCTGACAAGGAGTCGGCACCGCTCGTCGCGATGACCTACGACGAAGCTCTTGCGGCGCTCAAGTCTGCGCTCAAGTTCGGCATCGAGCCCTCGCTCGACGGTATCTCGGCGCTTCTCGAACGTATGGGTCGCCCCCAGGACCGGTTCGTCTCCCTGCAGGTCGCCGGCACCAACGGCAAGACCTCGACGTCGCGCCTTCTGGCCGCGATCCTGCAGGCGCAGGGAATGGCAACGGGCCTCTACACGAGTCCGGAGCTCTCCCGCTACCCCGAGCGCATCGAAGTCGCCGGCCGTGTCGTCTCCGACGAGGAGTTCGCATCGGCGGTAGCGGCGGCGCTCCAAGCCGCATCCGAGGTCGAGCGCGACATCACCGAGTTCGAGCTCCTCACCGCTGCGGCGTTTCGCATCTTCGACCTCAATGCGGTCGACTTCGCGGTTCTCGAGGTCGGGATGGGTGGCGCGTGGGACTCGACGAGCGTCGTCGATCCTGCCGTCTCGGTGATCACGGGAGTCGGGCTCGACCATCAGGCGATACTCGGGGACACCCTCGAGGAGATCGCGGCCGAGAAGGCGGGCATCATCAAGCCGGCCTCCGCACCCATCCTCGGGCCCGGTACGCGCGGCCTCGAGCAGATCTTCCTTCAGCGGGCCGAGTCGTTCGACACCCACGCCCGCCTGGTGCGTGAAGTGGGGGAGGAGACCCTCGTCGACGAGGCACTCACCATCCGCTACGAGGTGCGCTCGCTTCCGGCACACACGCCTCGGCGTCCGGGAGTCCCCTCGCCGTGGGAGGTCGATGTCCACGGCGCGCACGCCGACTATCCCGGTCTCTCCATGCCTGCTCAGCGCGTCCAGGCGATCAACATCGCAACCGCGGTCGCCGCAGCCGAAGCTGCGCTCGGTCGTGCCCTCGATCTCCCAGCCCTGCGCTCGGCGGTTGCGCAGTGCGTGGTTCCTGGGCGGTTCGAGCTGCTCCGCACCGAGCCCCCCGTGGTGATCGACGGATCGCATAACCCTCAGGCGGCGGCCGTTCTCGCGGATACGGTACGCGACGCGTTTCCCGATGCGCTCCCGACGATCCTTCTCGGAGTACTGGGTGACAAGGACGCGCGGGGAATCGTGACGGCACTCGCTCCTGTCTCCTCCCGCATCGTGGTCACTGCGCCCGTGAGTCCGCGTGCCCTGCCTGCAGAAGAGCTCGCCGCGATAGTCGGGGAGGTCACCGGGTCGAGGCCGACGGTATATGAGACGCTTCCCGCCGCACTCGAGACCCTGCTGTCGACGACGCCCTCGGGTCTGCTGATCGCGGGGTCGATAACCACCGCCGGGCAGGCCAAGACATACCTGGGCGAATCCCTATCGGCAAAGTAGGTTCTGATAGAATCGGACGATACACTTTGGAGCCTGCTCCACGAGGGGAGATGTGTCCATGAAGGAGATATTCGCACCGCTGTTGACCCCCGGGGTCAAAGAGGCGCTCCGATACGTCTTGTGGCTCGCCCTCCTCATCTATGCTGCGAGCATCGTGTGGGTATACCGGGATGCGAGCCTGCGCAGCAAGAAGCCGTGGCTCTGGGTCATCTTCGGCGTCATCCCGCTCATCGGCCCGATCCTCTATCTTCTGCTTCGTCCGCCGATGTACCTCGCTGACCTTCACGAGCAGGAGCTCGAGATCTCCCGGAGGGAACGGGAGATGATGAGTTCGGGTACGTGCCCGTCGTGTCACTACCCGCTCGAGGCCGACTTCCTCATCTGCCCCAACTGCACCCAGAGGGTCAGGAACCAGTGCGACTACTGCGGGCGGGCCCTTCGCCCCTCGTGGCGAGCCTGCCCCTATTGCCGAACTAAAGTCGGTCAGTAAGGATCCTCCTGGCTGACCGGCCTTCAGTTCACATCAACCGATTCAGAGTTCCGAAGAGAGGCACCCCATGTCCCAGATTTCCGTAAAACTCCCCGATGGCTCCGAGAAGGTCCTTCCCGAAGGCGCCACCGTCCTCACCGTCGCAGAATCAATCGGCTCACGCCTTGCCGCGGCCGCGCTGGCCGGCAAGATCGACGGCGCGCTCGTCGACCTCACGACCCCTGTTCCCGACGGTGCTGCCGTCGAGATCGTCACGGACCGCTCACCCGAGGCGCTCCACCTGCTCCGTCACTCGACCGCGCACGTCATGGCGCAGGCGGTCGGCGACCTCTTCCCCGGAACCCAGTTCGGCATCGGCCCGGACATCGAGGACGGCTTCTACTACGACTTCGAGCTCGGCCGCTCCCTCAGCCCCGAGGA
>CAZMJV010000038.1:0-3104 GCA_964566905.1 uncultured Coriobacteriia bacterium
AGCAGCAGGTTCGCGATGACATACCGAGGGGCGACGGCACTGACCGTTGCCCCTCAGTCACACCCGCTCACTTTGAGATCGAGCCCCGACGCAGGTTCAGGTTCGGACCCGATGGAATCCTAGACGGGCGCCAAGCCCCGGAAGCGGAATTGATGCTCTTTAATGACTTCCTGGATGAGATACAACTGCGACGCGGGTAGCGGTGGACGTCGGGCCGTATGACAACCACTTCCAGCAAAAAAGTGTCGCCTGTGTGTGATATTCTCGGGCAGCCAGCTGAGGGAGGGCGGCGCTTCGGCTGAAGCGCCAAGACGTTAGCCAGTACATGCGAGCTGGACAGCATGGGCCGTACCAGAGAGATGCTCGACGAGAGAACGGGCCGCAGGTCGGGAGTCTCGCACTGTAACTTCAATGTCGAGGGGAGTTCGTACATGCCGGAACAACACATGTCGATTCAGGAGCCACAGCAAGACTATCGACTCGATTTCTACCAGCAGATGAGAGATAGCATCCGGACCTGGCTGAATGGCAAAGGCGCCAACTATCGGTTTGCACGGTATCTGCTGGCTGCGCCCGACTTGTTCCACTTGCTGTGCAGACTCGCTGTGGACAAAGAGGTCCCTGCCAGCGAAAAGGCAAAGCTCGCAGGAGCTATTGTCTACTTCATCTCTCCAGTTGATGCTCTGGCAGAAGCCTTCGTTGGTCCTATTGGATACGCTGATGACGTCGCGCTTGCCGCCTGGGTTCTGAATCGCCTCATCAATGAAACCAACCCCGAAATCGTAGTCCGCCATTGGGCGGGAGATGAAGACGTGCTGGATCTCATCCAGCAGATTCTTCAGGTCGCCGATGAAATGGTCGGGAGCGGGTTATGGGCGAAGATTCGCGCGGGCTTTAGCAGCTCGGAATAGCTGGAGACTGGGTGCATGCCCGCGTCGGGGTTCCCCAACCTAGGGAATCTCGATGACCTTGTCCCACGGAAGGGATTCGAAGTCTCTACCGGGGACCTTCGCCTTCGGGTAGCCAATTGCAAGGATGCAGAGGGTTCGGAGGTTCTCGGGTAACCCGAGGATCTCGGTCACCCGTTCCTCCGCGGGCATGCCCTCGACGTCGCGTCGATCGCGAATCTGAATCCAGCACGACCCGAGACCGAGCTCGGTCGCAGTCAGCTGCATGAACGCCGCTGCGATCGAACAATCCTCGATCCAGCAGTCCGAGACACCCGGGTCGCCGCACACGACGATCCCGAGCGCCGCATCCTCGAGGAACCTTCCGTGCGCCTCCTTGGCATACGCGAGTTCGCGAAGTTTCTCACGGTCGGTCACGAACGCGAAGGACCAGGACTGCCGGTTCATGGAGGAAGGCGCTCGCAATGCGGCCTCCTGCAGGTCTTGGATAAGATCTCGGGGAATCTCCTGTTCGGAATAGCCGCGAATGCTCCGTCGTCTTCTGATGATGTCGAGCATGCTCCCCACCTCCGATTCGATCGTCCATTCTCCTAGGTCGGGTATACAGTACAAACAAGGAATCGAGAAGGGATTTCGCATGAATCAGGAACCTTCCGGACTTTACGACGTGCTGGTGTTGGGAGCCGGCCCGGCCGGCCTGACTGCGGGGATGTACGCCGCTCGTCAGGGACTTCGGACGGCCATAGTCGGCGGAGAAGTCGGTGGGCAGGCGGCTTGGGCGCACAAGATCGAGAACTACCTCGGCTGGCGGTTGGTCGCCGGTCCCGAACTCGTCGCAAACTTCCGCGACCATGTGTCCCAGTTCGGCGTCGAGTGCTTCGAAGGCCGGTTGGCGAATGCGATAGTGCCGGCAGACTGCGGGTTCGAGGTCTATACGCGTGAGGGCGATCGGTTCCAGACGAGGTCGGTCATAATCGCGACGGGGCGGTCGGTGAACCGGCTCGCGGTCCCGGGCGAGAGCGAGCTTATCGGACGCGGGGTCTCGTACTGCGCGACCTGCGACGGGGCGTTCTTCCGAGGCCAGAACGTTGCGATCGTGGGCCCCGGAGAATCGGCCGCCGACGCTGCCCTCGAGCTTGCCGACCTCGGCGCCTCCTCCGTGACCGTGGTGAGCCTGCAGCCTCTGCGCGCCCCCGACGCGGTAATCTCGAGGCTCGAGGAGAACGATCGTATCACCGTGCGCTCGGGGCTGAGGGTCGTCGCGATCGAGGGTGAGGAGAAGGTCTCCGGTCTCGTGGTTAGAGATGTGAAGGCTGAGTCTGAGGAGGTCATCCCGGTCTCGGGAGTCTTCATCGAGAGCGGCTCGATTCCCGTCTCCGAATACACGGGGGGACTCGTTGAGATGAACGATCGCGGCGAGATCGTTGTCGATCGGACGTGCGCCACGAACACCCCGGGGATCTACGCAGCGGGGGATGTCACAGACGGCCTGGGCAAGCAGATCATCATCGCTGCCGGCGAGGGCGCGCGAGCCGCGATGGCCGTCTCGCGCTACCTGAAGAGGCAATGAGCGGGTAATCTCGCGACCCTGCCCATGTGGGATACTGTCCTCGGAAGAGCGCGACCTGACGATGCGGGGGGATGCGTCTTGTTCGACTTCGAGGTGGTTCGGTTGGGCCCCGGCGCTCAGACCGGTTGCGTCAGGTGCGGCACTCCCGCGCCCGTTGAGTACTTCCCGGCGTCCGAGGTAATCGCCCGTTCGGCAGCCTTGACGAGCCGAAACCTCTCCGTTCAGGGACAAGAACCCCTCCTTCATCGCGAGCTGCCCACAATCCTCGACTCACTCCTCTCGGAGAACATCGAGCGACTGCATATCTCGACGGACGGCATCGGACTTGCAAGCCGCCAGGTCGCAGCCGGGCTCGCGTCGTCGGGGGTCACCTGGGTGAGCATCAGACTCCTCGCGCCGAGCGCCGCGGAGCATGACGCTCTCTCGGGTATGCAGGGCTCCTTCGATGCGGTGATCGCCGGAATCTCCAACCTGCTCGCCGCGCTCGAGGCCCAAGGGGCGAACGTCATGCTCACGGGTGAGATCCCGGTCTGCTCACACAACATCACGTCGCTCCCTGCCACCGTGGCGCTCTTCGCCGAGAAGGGGATGCGCGCCGTGGCGCTCGATATTTCTGGCCTCGCCCG
>CAZMJV010000038.1:3204-11725 GCA_964566905.1 uncultured Coriobacteriia bacterium
GGCTCGCGGGCAAGGCGGGCTTCATCTCGCTCGACCTGGAGAACGACATCGACCCCTGGTGGGTGGCGTATCGGATCCTGCGGCTCGAGCCGGACGTGCTGGGCATCTCGGTCAAGTGCTGGAACGCGCGCAACGTCTACGAGGTCGCGAAGATCGTGAAGCGTTCGCGCCCCGAAACCCACATCGTGCTGGGTGGTCCCGAGGTCTCGACCGTCGCCGAGGAGACCCTCGCCGAGCATCCCGAGGTCGACTCGATCGTGCGGGGCGAGGGGGAGCAGACCTTCGCCGACCTGCTCGACGAGCTCACCCGCGGAGGACGTCTCTGGTACGTCGACGGCGTCACAACCCGTCGGGGGGACAACATCGTCTCGGCTCCGGACCGTCCGCTCATCGCCGACCTCGACACCATTCCCTCGCCCTACCTGACCGGCATCCTCGACCCGAGCGCGCATCAGTCCTATGTCGAGACTTACCGCGGCTGCCCCCGTTCGTGCGCGTACTGCTACGAGGGAAAAGGCTACGAGCGGATCCGGCGCTTCTCCGACGAGCGCGTCGCCGCCGAGATCGACTTGATCGCCTCGAGCCCCGGCGTGCGCACGATGACGTTCATCGACCCGGTGTTCAACCTCACGCGTGAGAGGCTCGCGTGGCTCACCGCGCGTCTGGAGCCCTGGGCGCGCCGCGGTCTGACGCTGCACACGGTGGAGGTCGACATCGAGAGGATCGGCCCGGACGAGGCCGCGATGTTGCGAAGCGCAGGTGTCGTCTCGGTCGAGACCGGCCCGCAGAGCGTCAACCCGGTCACGCTCGCGAGGTGCAACCGCCCCTTCGATCCCGAGAAGTTCGCGGCGGGCGTCGCGGCGTGCAAGTCGGTGGGCATCCCGGTCGAGTGCGACATCATCGTCGGTCTGCCGGGAGACGAGCCCGCCGACGTCGTGGCCGGGCTCGAGTTCGTCCTCGCGCTCGACCCCGGCAAGCTGCAGCTCTCCACGCTGCACGTCCTGCCCGGTACCCAGCTCTGGGACCGCTCTGAGGAGTACGGCCTCGTCCGCCACGGGCTGCCGCCCCACGAGATCGTCGCGACGCGGGAGATGGACTTCGTAGAGCTGCGCCGGACCGAGGGGTTCGCGGGGTTCGTCGCCGAGATATACAAGACGCGCGTCAAGCACGCGTCCGATAGAGGAGTCTGAACATGCATGAATATCGAGAGTCGCTCGCGGCCTTGGCGAAAGACGCCGATGCGCTCAAACGGATAATCGCCCCGATCTTTCCCGCGCAGCTCGAGACCCGCGAGCGCCGCGGGCACCTGCTCAACGTGCCGGGCGTCGAGAAGCTGCTCCCCTTCGGTGACGGGACGTACGTGTCGTTCGACGTTCCCGGCGCGGACGCAGCGGTCAAGTTCGAGCGCGAGGACGGGAGCACCCAACTCGTCTTGATCGGGTGGCCTCACACCGACGAACCCGAAGTCGTCGCCCCTGAGGAGCTTGCCCGCCGAGCCGCGACACACGCCGACGCTTGGGCGAAGTACGCCCTCCCCGTGAAGAAGGCCCTCTTTCTCTGCGACGCCTCCTACGAGGACCTGCTCGTAGACCCTCTCTACAGCATCCTTTCGATGCAGCTACTCGCCTCCGAGATGGAAGAGCGGGCGGGGCAAGCGCCCGCGGATTCCCCTGAGCACGACGCGGCATCGGTGAGCGTGCTGTTCCTCGCCGATGGCGCGGGCAAGGCGCTGACAAGGCCGCCTCTCTCGAAATTCCGCACCTTCGGTCCGACCCCGGCAAAGGTCTGGGCTCGTCTGGCAGGGGGTCTCAACCGTTTCGCGACCGTAGACCCCGCGACCTTCGGCCGAGAGTGGAGCGCGCGGTAGCGCAGGGCTATCGGATAACGGGGTACATGCTTGGGAGTAGACCCGCAGATCGAGTCATTGTCAGGACCCGAACTCGAGAGGAGTGCGCCATGAGAGAGTCGAAGGCGATGCCGGCCGTGGGAGATGTGGCCCCGGCAATCGACGCAGACACCGCGACGGGAGGACACTTCAGGCTGGAGGACCACCGAGGCTCGTGGGTGACGATCTACTTCTACCCCCGCGCCAACACCCCTGGTTGATGCCATGAGGCGAAGGATTTCGAGTCTCATCGCGAGGCTCTGGAATCCCTCGACGCCCTCGTGGTGGGCATCAGTGCGGACAAGCCGGAGATCCAGCGCAAGTTCGTCGACAAGTTCGAACTCACGTTTCCCATGGTTCCCAATCCCGAGAAGGACATCATCGACGCCTACGGATCGCGGAGCGTCCTCGGGATAGTCGCGCAGAGGACGACGTTCCTGGTAGACCCTGAGGGACGCATCGCATTCGTATGGCCGAAGGTCACGCTCGAAGGCCACGCGCAGGACGTCGTGGAGACGATCGAACGTCTCAAGAAGGAGAGGGCTTAGTGGAGAAGGCACGTGTTCTGGCCGCCGTGCTTCTGGTGTTCGCATCGGTTGCTTGGACGATCTGGCTCACCAGGGCCGTCGTCTTCGGGGGTTCACCCGACGATCGCGGCGCAGTGCTGGCGAGCGTCCGTCCCGGGGAGGTCGAACGATCGGCCGATGCGGTGACCGGCTACCACTATCGAACCTCCTCGCGGTTCGGCGAGTACGTCCAGCTGCGCTTCGTCGGAGACGACCTTCAGATCTCCGGACGCCGCCTCTCTCCGGGAACGTATGTGTTCTTCATCGGTCTCATCTCGCTGCTGATGGCCTCAGTCGTCGCGGCGATTCTCGCAGCCCCTGCCCTCGGTAGCTGGAAGTACCTGCTCGTCGCGATCGGAGTGCTGGTCGCTTTCGCCTTCGCGTCTAGCGCGATGGCGGGAGGGCTCTGGGAGGGTCCCGGAATCGCGGCATGCGCCGAGCCCGCGGGACTCTCGCGAGTCGCGGTGCCCACCGAAAGCGTGAGCGACGTTCGTATCGGAGCGGGCTGGGCCCGCAACCACCTCGGTTGGGTCATCTGGCCCTTCGTCGGTCCGATCAACCAGCTCGCCAAAGACCACGCGGTCTCCTTCGAGGCGCCCGACCCGGTCACGGGTCGCAGGGTCGTCTATGCCGTGCACTTCTACACGGCAGATGACGCGAACGCGTTTGTCGAGAAGATCGGCGCGGGGCGGTAGCTACCCCTCGAACGTCTCCGCGACCTGATCCATCAACTTGATGATCGGGAGATTTTGGGGGCAGCGGCCCTCGCAGGTGCCGCACTGGGTGCACTTGGATGCCAGTGCCGCATCATGTGCGTCGTAGAAGGTCTTCACGTTGTCGCGGTCGTTGTAGACCGATGCGTTGTTGAGCATCTTCAGATAGGTCGGGATGTCCAGTCCGAAGGGGCACGGCATGCAGTACCTGCAGGCGGTGCAGTCGGCGACGGTCCTCGATGCGAATGCCTCGCGTACCTTCTCGACAGCCTCGTAGTCGCGAGGGGAGAAGAACCCGACGTCCTCGGCCGATGCGATCGCGATGTTCTCGCGCAGCTGCTCGGGGGTCGACATCCCCGAGAGGACGACGCTCACCTCCGGGAAGCTCCAGAGCCAGCGCAGCGCCCACTCCGCAGGTGTCCGCTCAGTGCCCGTCTCGGCCCAGATGGCGGCGACGTCTTGCGGGGGTTTGCGCGCGAGGCGGCCGCCCTTGAGCGGCTCCATGATCACGACGCCCAGCCCCTTCTCCCCGGCGTAGCGCAGACCTTCGAGTCCGGCCTGGAACTCGATGTCGATGTAGTTGAGCTGAATCTGGCAGAAGTCCCAGTGGTACCCGTCGACGATCGTGCGGAACACCTCGAGCGAGTCGTGGAACGAGAATCCCACGTAGCGGATGCGCCCGTCGGCCTTCGCTTTCTCGAGCAGATCGAGCACTCCCATCGCGAGCATCTTCTCCCACTTCTCAGCACTGAGCGCATGAAGGAGGTAGCAGTCGATGTGGTCGGTCTGCAGCCGCTCGAGCTGCGAGTTCAGCATCGCCTCGGCCTCTTCGTAGGTGGAGACGGTGGCCGGCGTGAGCTTGGTGGCCAGTATCACGCGCTCACGGTAACCGTCCGAGAGGGCGCGCCCCAGGAATGGCTCGCTGTTACCCTCCTGGGGCCAGCCGGCCGCGTGGTAGGGGAACGCCGTGTCGACGTAGGTGATTCCAGAATCGATCGCCTCGCGGACGAGCGCCGTCGCCGCTACCTCGTCGATGCGTGAGTTGTCGTTGTCGATCACCGGAAGCCGCATCGCCCCGAAACCGAGGATCGAGGGGGTCAGGCCGGTCGAGCCGAGGGGGCGGTGCTTCACGCGGGTTCCCTTCATACGATTGTGTCTCCATGGTAACCGATTGCATCGGACCCCTTGCGTCTTGTGTTCCTGTTCTTATACTGACTAGTCGGTATAGTAACCAAGAGAAAGCAAGGGAAATGGCTGCTCCTGAAATCGAGTCTTCCGCAAAGTCCGGCCCGGCGTCCGCGCGACGTCTGATGGCCGTCGTCATGGTCGTGATCCTGCTCGTTCCGCTGCTCTACGGCGCCCTGTACCTCTGGTCGTTCTGGGATCCGTACTCGCGTATCGACCGGGTTCCCGTGGCGCTGGTCAATCTCGACACAGCGGCACGGACCGACAGCGGTGAGACGCTGACCGTCGGAGACGACCTGGCCGACTCCCTGCTCGAGAAAGGGACATTCGCATGGGACGTGGTCTCCGAGAAGGAGGCCGCCGCCGGCATGGAGGACGGAACCTACTACCTCTCGCTCACCATCCCTCGGGACTTCTCCGCGAACCTGGCCACTGCCGACACGACGGCTCCTGCACCCGCGAGGCTCACGGCTCGCTACGCCGTCGCCCATAACTTCATAGCGAAACAGATCGGCGAGCGAGTATTCATGGAGGTGCGTAACGCCGCCGCCGCGAGCGCATCGGCCAAGTACATCGACTCGATGCTTCTGGGGATGTCCGACCTCAAGGGCGCCCTCGGCGACGCGTCTCTCGGCGCGGGAACCCTTGCAGACGGACTCGCGACAGCGGCGGATGGCGCCGCAGCGCTCTCCGACGGGGTGGGAACCGCGAAGGCCGGAGCGTCGGTGCTCAACGCCGGGACGGCTTCCCTTGATTCGGGACTTGCCGAGCTCGAGTCGGGAACTAACGCGGCCAAGTCCGGGTCGTTCGCACTCGCTGCTTCCCTCGCGAAACTCTCTGTCGGTTCCGACAAGTTGGCCGCCAGCTCTTCCCAGCTCGCGGCCGGTACGAAGGCGCTGGAGACAGGCGCGGCGACGTTGTATGGAGCGGTCGGGTCGGCGGCCTCGCAGATCGAGGCGTCGGCGATCGGTGCCTCGAAACTCCAGGCTGCGGCGTCCGGCAATCGGCAGTTGGTCGACGCCCTCGCTGCCGCATACGCAGCAGGTCAGCCTGTCGACGACATCCTGGCCAAGCTGCAGGCGACATCGACGGCCCTCGACTCGGGTGCGACGCAGCTTTCCTCCGGACTCTCCGACGCCGCCGCTCTCTCCCCTCAGCTCAGCGAGGGCGCCAGACTCGTGAGCGAATCCGCAGCGAAAGTCGACGCCGGTGCGACCGCTCTCGACGGCGGGATCTCCCAGGTCGCGCAGGGTCTCTCCGCAGCGACATCCGGCGCGGCGCGCCTCGATGTGGGTGTCGGTCGTCTTGATGAAGGAGTCGCAAGCGCATCCTCGGGCGCGAGCCGCCTCTCGGCCGGTTCCGGTGAACTGCTCGTCGGCTTGGGCAAGCTCGACGAGGGCGCGGGCGACCTCGCATCCGGCCTCACTCCCGCGGTCGAGGGCGCACAGACGCTCTCCGCGAAGCTCGCCGACGGATCCGATCAGATCGTCGCGTTGAACGATTCAGAGCGTGTCGCGAACAGCGAGATGATGTCGCAACCCGTCGACCTCGACTCGATCACCGTGGGCCGTGCCGACAACTACGGCACGGGTCTCTCACCGTACCTGATGCCCCTCGCGCTCTGGGTCGGCGCCCTCATCGGCTACCTGTTCCTCGATCCGTTCCCTAGGGTGAACCCCAAGAGCCGAAAGAGCCGTGGCGCGCTTGCGCGCACGCTGCGCGGATTCCTCCCCATGGCGCTTCTCGCCATCGGACAGTCCGTCTGTTTGGGTGCCGTGGTGGTCTATGGACTCGGCCTCCATGTGGCGATGGACGGATGGTTCTGGGTCGCGTTGGCGGCCGCTGCACTCACCTTCGTCGCTGTCCTCCAGCTCTTCAACGCCTCTTTGGGGCCGGTGGGCAAGCTGGTTGCCCTCGCTTTGCTCATGCTGCAGCTCACTTCGTCGGGCGGGCTGTTCCCGGTCGAGACGCTCAGCCCCTTCTTCGAGGCGATTCATCCGTATCTGCCGATGACCTACATCTCGGCGGCGCTCCGCGGGGCCATCTCGGGAAGCTCCCTGTCCGTCGTCACCAGTAATATACTCAGCACGATTGCTTTCGGAGCAGGCGCGTTCGTGCTCACGATGCTTGCCGGAAAGAGCCGTATCGCATCCGCATGCCGCGCCCTCGGCGAACGAGTCGGCCTCTAGGGGCTATATAAACAGGAGGATCGATGTCATCGCGAACAGAGGCAACGAAGCAGAAGATGTTCGACGCCATGGTCGAGCTCATGGGGAGCCGCGGCTACGGCGACGTCTCCGTGGACGAGATCGCTGAGCGCGCCGGCGTGGCCAAAGGAACCATCTACTATCACTACGTGAGCAAAGCGGAGCTGATGGAGGCGCTCATCGCCGACCGTCTCGGTCCGGCGGTCGAGTCGTTTCGCGCAGAAGCCGCCAACAACGCCGAGGATCCGGCGGGCGCCCTCAGGCGGGTGATGCGCATCGAGCTCGAGTTCTTCTGCAAGCAGCGCTCGTTCGCCCGATTGATCCTCTCCGAGATCTGGAGAGAGGACCGCGGCTGGCGCGACGCCATCCTACGATTCCGAGAAGAGCTTCTCGGCGCGCTCGTCGGGGCCATCGAGGCCGGGAGGCGCAGCGGGGAGTTTCGAGCCGACGTGAACCCCCGGTTCGCGGCGAAGGCGATATTCGGGATGACGGCGACCGCCGCCCTCGATTACCTCAATTTCCACGACCACGACTCGGTCGATGCGGTTCTCGACGACGCGTTCGAGTTGACGAAGGCGATGTTGCGCCCGTAGCGCTGGCTAGAGGTCGATCGTCTCGGGGACCTCGCGCTCGTCGACAATCCAGTCCTCGGTGAAGTCTCCTTCGGCGATCTTGTCCACGGGGAGCTTGACGTACCGGCCCCATGCCTCGACGGCGACCGTGCCATCCGGCAGCAGCAGCTCGCCGGTGCCCTCGAACATCCTGCTGTTGTTCTTGGTGATTCGGGCGATCGCACGCAGCTCGACGTCCAGGGGTACCGGCTTGCGATACTTGGTGGTGAGCTCGGCGGTGACGCCGAAGCCCTCGGGCTCGAAGATGTTCGCCGCCCGCCCGATGGTCTCGTCGAGGATCGCCGCCGCGATGCCGCCGTGCATGCGCCCGGGGTAGCTCTGGTGCTCGTCGCGAGGGGTGATGACACAGAGGATCTCCTCGCCCTCAAGCTCCCAGAATCGCGCGTGTAGCCCGAAGGGGTTGTCCTTCCCGCACAAGAGACAGCCGCGGGAGATGTTATGGGCTCTGAGTATTTTTCTGGGCACGACGTACCTTCCTAAGCGGTTTGACTGCGGTCTGCGACGTGTAGATCGACCGATCCCCCGTGAGCATGAAAGCGACAACGCTCACAAGGAGCACAGAGGGCAGTATGCCCCATCCCATCAATTCTACCGCCAGAACGGACAGTGCGAGCGGCGTGTTCGAGGCGGCCGCGAACATTGCGGCGAGGGCGACTCCCACCGCGAGGTCGAGCGGGATCCCCAGCGGAGCCGCGACCGCGTTGCCCAATGTGGCCCCGATGAAGAACAACGGTACGACCTCGCCCCCGAGAAAGCCTGAGGCCAGGGTGATCGAGGTGAACAGGAGTTTCAGCGCGAACGCCCAGGGGACGATGCCCGTCTCGGTGAAGCTCGCAAGAATCGTCGGGGTCCCCAGGCCCAGGTAATCGGACGTCCCGAGCAGCTGCCAGAGACCGACGACCGCGAGACCGCCGAGCATCATGCGGATCGGCAGCGAGGGGACATGCTCGGTCAGGAAGCGCTTGAGGCGATGGGTCGTCTCAATGAATGCGATGGCGACGAGCGCGACGGCGATCGCGAGAATCAGCAGCTTCCCGATCAGGAGCAGGTCCAGCGGAGTATGGGCGACCGTCGGCAGTTCGAGATGGTGTTCGCTGAGTGCCCGTGCGGTCAGATGCGCCACGATCGACGCCGAGACGGCCGGCACCACAGCCCTCCAGCGCTCTCTGCCCGCGCGCATGGCCTCGATGCCGAAGACGGCGCCTGCCCATGGCGCCCCGAACGCCGCGGCGAATCCGGCGGCGACTCCCGCGCAGAGGATTTCCGAGCGCATGTGCTTGGGGAGGTGGAGACGGTGAGAGACCGCGTCGGCGATGGTGGCGCTCATCTGCAC
>CAZMJV010000039.1:0-8720 GCA_964566905.1 uncultured Coriobacteriia bacterium
AGCGCGAACTCAGCGAGTTCAGCCAGGGGGGCGAACTCCACGGTCTCGTGCTCCCGGTTCGAGTCGATGAGGATTCTCATCAGGCTTCTCCTCCCGCATCGGTCTTCGGTCTGTGGCGACGCTCGTCCTCGGCCTCGTACGCCGCGACGATTTTCTGCACCAGCGTGTGACGTACGACGTCCTTGCCAGTGAGGTTGCAAAACGCGATGTCCTCGACCCCGTCGAGAATGTTCCTGACGACCTTGAGCCCCGATATCCCTGAGGGCAGGTCGATCTGGGTGACGTCGCCGGTGACGATCATTCGCGAGCCGAATCCCAGACGCGTGAGGAACATCTTCATCTGCTCGGGAGTGGTGTTCTGGGCCTCGTCGAGGATCACGTAACTGTCGTTGAGCGTGCGTCCGCGCATGTACGCGAGAGGGGCGATCTCGATGACGCCTCTCTCGATAAGGGCCGCGCCCTTCTCCGCGTCGGTCATGTCGAACAGCGCGTCGTAGAGCGGGCGGAGGTAGGGATCGACCTTCTCGGTGAGCGTACCCGGCAAAAATCCCAGGTTCTCCCCGGCCTCGACTGCCGGACGAGTGAGGATGATGCGGCCGATCTCCTTGCGCTTGAGCGCCGCGACAGCCATGGCCATCGCGAGGTAGGTCTTGCCGGTGCCCGCGGGGCCGATGCCGAAGGTGACCGTGTTGTTGCGGATCGCGTCGATGTAGCGCTTCTGACCTGCGGTCTTGGGCCTGATGACCTTGCCCTTGTGGGTGAGAACGATCTCACCGTGAAGCGCGCTGGGCGAGCATTCGCCGTGACGCACCATGTCGATCGCTCGACGTACCTTTGCCACAGAGAGGTTCTCGCCCATCTCGACCAGCTTGATCATCTCGGAGAACAGCGAGGCGATCGTGCCCGCATCCGTCGCGTCGCCGGAAATCATGATGCGGTCGCCCCGAACAGTGATGCGCGCGTCGAACTGTTCCTCGATCACACGCAGCAGCGCGTCGCCCTCCCCCACTATGTCGCTCATATGCAGGTCAGCGGGGATGACGATCCTGATCTCTTCAGCTGGCAATAGGGAACCTCGCTCTCAGTCTGCAGTTGTTCTTACTCCTCGGATTTTAGCACCCGTCACTCAGGAAATACCCAGCGGGCGCTCCACGCAGACGAGGTCCCCGTGCGACGTCCCCTCCGGCGCACGAAATGTGACGTCGAGATACTCGCCGCTCGTGCCTGTGGCGATAGGACCGGATTCCGTCTCGCGAACCCTCTCGACAAGGACTTCGAGACGGGATCCGAGATGCGAGGAGATGAAATCGGAGCGCAAACGAACCCCGAGGTCGCGCAGTGACGCGGCTCTGGCGGCTTTGACCTCCGGCGGCACCTGCCCGCCCATCGACGCAGCGGGTGTACCCTCACGAGCCGAGTACCGGAAGACGTGCAACTTCGAGAAGCCCACCTCCTCGCAGAATCGCATGGTCTTCTCCGCCTCGGAGTCGCTCTCTCCGGGGAATCCTACGATGACGTCGGTCGTGAGCGCGAGACCTGAGAACGCCTCTCGCGCACGCGAGACGATGGTGCGGTACTCGTCGGTCGAGTACTTCCTCTCCATGCGGGCCAAGACCGAGTCGCTGCCGGATTGCAGCGGAACATGCAGATGCGGAGCAGCCACCCCACTGTCGACAAGTGCGGCGAGCAGCTCCTTCGTGAGATCGGGAGGCTCGATCGAGGAGAGCCGGATACGCTTCACGCCGGTCTTGGAGAGCGCGCGGACGAGAGCGGGAAGGCCGTCTCCGGAGGCGGGGTCCCGGTACCGACCGAGGTTCACTCCGGTGAGAACGATTTCGGATGTTCGGGCGGCTACGAGCGCCTCGACTCCCGCCACGATGTCCCGTAGCGGCTCGCTGCGGACAGGACCACGTGCGTGGGAGATGATGCAGTAGGCACAGAAGTTGTCGCACCCGTCCCCGATCTTGACGGGCACCCGCGCTCGGAAGCCTTCTCCGGCACCCAAGGCGACGACCGGCGCGGAGGCGTCGACGCCGAGCAGCGAGCAGGCGTGTTCCAGGAGAAGAGACTTGTCAGGCTCGAGCGACACCCGAGGCGAAAGGGCTGCGAGGGCCTGCGGCGCTATGGTGACCGCGCAACCAGTTGCAAGCACGAGCGACTCCGACGAGGCGGCGAGCGCCCGACGGACCGCCTTGCGGACCTTGGCGTCCGCCTCCTGCGTGACGGTGCAGGTGTTCACGACGACGATATCCGCGTCCGCCTCGGCGCGTTCGGCACACCCACGGGCAAGGAGCTCGGCGCGCAGCGTATCGCTCTCGACTCGGTTCACCTTGCATCCGAGCGTCTTGATCGCGAACGTCGGTGTCGAGGACGGTCCGATCACTTCGCCGACCTGCCCAGTCCGCCCATCTCATATACGAGCAATGCCGACGCGACGACTCCGGCGGTCTCGGTCCTCAGTATCGTGTCACCGAGGGTGAATGGAACGGCGCCAGCCGCAACGAGCGCTTCGACCTCGGCGGCAGTGAGACCGCCCTCGGGACCCACCACGACGGCGACCCGCGCATCGGAGGTGAGCGAGGCGTCCTCGACGATCTCGCGGAGAGAACCGCGATCGGTCTCCTCCCATGCGACCAGCACGAGGTCGTAATCGTTGAGCCGGGGACCGATGTTGGACAGCGGTTCGGGGTCTCGGACCTCGGGTACGCGCATCCGTCCGGACTGCTTCGCCGCGGCTCGGGCGATCCGACGCCAGCGCTCGCCGCGCTCGGATCGCTTGCGCTCCTCGAGCTTCACGATCGAGCGAGCGGTGAGCACCGGAACGACCTCGCAGACTCCCACCTCGACCGACATGCGGATGCAGAGCTCCATCCGCTCGCCTTTCGAGACGCCCTGGATGAGGGAGACCCGAGGCTCGACCACCGGATCGAGCGTGCCGACGACCCGTCCGACTATGCCGGAACGGGAGACCTCGGCGACTTCGACGAGGTGCGCGACGCCGCTCGGATCGACGACCGCGATCTTCTCGGACTCGGTGATCCGAAGAACGGAGACGGCGTGGTGCACGTCGTCGTCCGCCATCGGAAGCAGCGATGCGACCTGCGGGTCCTCAGTATCGAGAGGACGCGTCAGGAAGAAACGGCTGTACGCCATCTCGCGCCTCTCCTCAGCGTCTCCAGAAAGCGACGGAACCATCCCTTGTGAGACGAGACCGGATTGCCCATCTCGTTGGCGAGTTCGGTGAGAAGCTCGCGCTGACGCTTGGTGAGGTTCTTGGGAACGATGACCTCGACGTGGACGATCAGATCGCCGCGGGCGTCGGAGTTGAGACGGGGAAGCCCCTCGTCGCGCACGCGGATCTTCTGGCCGTCCTGGCACCCCTCGGGGATCTTGACGGTGACCGGTCCGAGAATGCCCGGGATCTCGATCTCGGCACCCAGGGCCGCTTGGACCATGGGAACCTCGATGCGGGTATGGAGCGTGTCGCCCTCGCGTGCGAAGGTGTCGTCCTCCTCGACCTGTACCGTGACGAGCAGGTCTCCCGACGCAGCGCCGTGCATGCCTGCCTCGCCGAAGCCCGCGACCCTGAGCTGCTGGCCGTTTCGGATACCCTTGGGCACCTTGACCGTGACATGCTCGCGGTCGGGAACGCGACCCTGGCCCTCGCACTCCTCACAGGGTTTGTCGATGACGTGCCCGGTTCCTTGGCAGTTGGGACACACCGACTGAGTCTGCATGGCTCCGAGGAACGTGCGCTGGACGGTGGTGACGTGGCCGGTTCCGTGACAATCGGGGCATGTGACGGACTCGCCGCCCGGGGCCGCCCCCGAACCGCCGCACTCGTCGCAGGGGGCGAGTCGGTCGTAGACGATCTCCCTCTCGACGCCGGTCGCGACCTCGTGGATCGTGACGTTGATCACGACGTTCATGTCGCGACCCTCGCGGCGGACGGTCGACTGCCTGCCGGCGGATCCGCCGAAGAACGAGCTGAAGATGTCCCCCATGCCGCCCATGCCGCCGAATATGTCGCTGAAGTCGACGTACTGGTATCCGCCCGCGCCGCCGCCTCCGGGATAACCTCCCCCGTTGCCAACGCTGCCGAACTGGTCGTACTGTGCCTTCTTTCCGGCGTCCGAGAGGACGTCGTAGGCCTCGTTGAGCTCCTTGAAGCGCTCCTCGGCGTCGGATGCGTCGTTCACGTCCGGATGAAGCTCGCGCGCCTTACGGCGAAACGCCTTCTTGATCTCGTCTGCGGTGGCGGTTTTCTCAACCCCGAGTGTCGCGTAGTAATCCTGAGCCACGTTCTCCCTTTCTCAATGCAACCCCGGGCACGCCCCGGGGTTCGCGCTTAGTTATCTTAGGTAGCTCTATCTGAGAGCTTCGTCGAGTGCTTCCGAGACCGCCCTGACGGCGGCAATCGCACGTGCGTAGTCCATACGCGTCGGCCCGAGGACGGCGACGAGGCCGTCTGACGTGGAGGTGCCGTAGTTGGCGGCGACCACGGAGACGTGACCGAGTTCGGCACTGTGGTTCTCATGCCCGATGCGGACCGTCGGCCCTCTCGACCCGGCCGTGTCTGCGAACTCCTCGAGGAACGCGAGCTGGTCCTCTATCGTTCGGATGAGCGGCGTCACCCGCATGGAGTCGGCGAACTCGGGCTGCGCGAGCAGCGCGGGGACCCCGACATGATGATGCGCCCGGTCGCGTGCAGCCTCCTCGAGGCACGAGGCGACGTCGTCGACGGCATTGAGCATGACGTGGTCTCCAGGAAACGCCGCACCCACCACGTCGCGGATCTTTCGGACATCGCGCGCACGTTTGCCGATAAGCGCGGCGTTGAGCGCGGACTCGATGTCGGCGAGTCGTTCTGTCGAGGTCTCCTCACCGAGCTCGACGTGACGGTTCGTGACGCGGCCGTCGTCGGTGACGACCACGAGAAGCACGCGCAAGGGAGCCATCGAGACGAGCGAGATCCTCTTGAGGGTTGCGGCCGATGCGCTCGGCGCAAGAACTACCGCGAGGCAGTCGGTGAGTCGCGTGAGGGCGACCGACGTCTCGCGCATGAGGTCGTCAAGCTCGGCAGCCCGGACCCTCACCTCGTTGCGGGTCGACTCGTCGAGTTCAGTGTCTCCCTCAGACAGAAGGTCGTCGACGAAGGAGCGGTAGCCCGAGTCTGTGGGCACCCTTCCTGCCGACACGTGAGGTTGGACGAGATATCCAGTTTCCTCTAGAATCGAAAGCTCACTGCGAACGGTGGCCGGCGAACAGCCGAGCCCATATCGGTCCACGAGGGTCCTGCTCCCCACAGGAGTGGCGCTCGTAATGTACTCCTCGACGAGAGCCTGAAGCACCCGTCGTCTACGATCGTTGAGCATTGACACCTCCCTATCGGCTCTCCTGCGCGCCGCTTTCCTGCGCCTGCACTACCCGTATCAGCTTTGTTTGGCACTCAACTATAACGAGTGCCAACGAAATTGTGGAGGGGTCTCGTCGGCGGTTGCGCAACCGTTTACAGGAACGAAACGAACCTCCACTATCGTCTACCTGCGGATTAGTTGGTATCATCGCTACCAATATGACCGACAAAGGATAAACCAATGATTGAACTCATTAATGTGAATAAAACCTTCGGTGACCTCCATGTCATCAAGGGAGTGACCCTTAAGGTCGCGGACGCCGAGAAGATCGTCATCATCGGACCGTCGGGCTGCGGAAAGTCGACCCTCATCCGTTGCATCAACATGCTCGAGCGCCCTGAAAGCGGCCAGGTCATCGTGGACGGCGTCGACATGACGGACCGCTCGACCAACATCACCAAGGCGCGCCAGCACATCGGGATGGTGTTCCAGCAGTTCAACCTCTATCCCCACCTCTCGATCATCGACAACCTCACCCTCGCGCCCCGCAAGATCCAGAAGCTCTCCCGCGAGGCGGCCGAGGAGAAGGCCATGCGCTACCTGACGCGCGTCGGTCTCGCGGATAAGCGCGACGCGTTCCCGGTACAGCTCTCCGGCGGCCAGCAGCAGCGCGTCGCGATCGCCCGCGCGCTCACCATGGAGCCGAACATCCTGCTCTTCGACGAGCCCACCTCCGCACTTGACCCCGAGATGATCGGAGAGGTGCTCGACGTCATCCTCAAGCTTTCCGACGAGGGAATCACCATGGTGATCGTCACCCATGAGATGAACTTCGCACGCAAGATCGCAGACCGCGTCATCTTCATGAGCGACGGTCGCATCCTAGAGGAGGGTTCGCCTGCAAAGGTGTTCGATAGCCCTGAGAACGAAAGAACGAAGCAGTTCCTCAGTAAGATTCTCGATTAGGAAGAGGAGGGGTTCATGAACAAGAAGGTTGTACTGCTTGCACTGACTCTTGCACTTGCCACCACCGCATTCATGGCTGGTTGCTCGGGCAAGACCGAAGAGAAGACCGAGACCGGCACCGCCACCGAGTCGCCCAAGGAGACGGTCACCTACAACGTCGGCGTCAAGCCCGACGTGCCCAAGTTCGGCTACCTGAACCCGGACACCAACAAGTACGAGGGCTTCGAGATCGACCTTGCCCAGGCCGTCGCCGACAAGCTGGCCGGCCCCGACAAGACTGCGAAGCTCAACTTCACGTCCGTCACCCCCAAGACCCGCGGTCCTCTCCTGGACAACGGCGAGCTCGACTTCATCGCCGCCACCTTCACGGTGACCGAGGAGCGCAAGCTCAGCTTCAACTTCTCGCAGGCCTACTTCACCGACGCCGTCCGCGTCATGGTCAAAAAGGATTCCGGGATCAAGTCGTTCAAGGACCTCGACGGCAAGACCATCGGCGTTGCGCAGGCCGCGACCTCGATGAACGCCCTCAAGGCAGAGGCCGATCGTCTCGGAATCACCATCAAGTTCTCCGAGTACGCGACCTACCCCGAGATCAAGGCAGCTCTCGACTCCGGTCGTGTTGACGCCTTCTCGGTCGACGGTGCCATCCTTGCCGGTTACATCGACGACAAGACCACGCTTCTCCCCGAGAAGCTCACTCCCCAGGAGTACGGCATCGCCACGAAGCTCAGCAACACCGAGCTTGCCGGCAAGATCGACACGATCATCGGCGACATGAAGGCAGACGGCTCGCTCGACGAGCTGCTCGCCAAGTGGAAGCTCAACTAAGTGTCGGGTGCGTTCGACATAACGAAATGGGAGGCGTTGTGGCGCGATAGGGCCCTGTTTCTCGACGGCCTGTCCACAACGGTTCAGATTTCGCTCCTCTCGATCCTGCTCATGTTGGCGTTGGGGCTGGTCTTCGGACTGGCCTCAACGTCGAAGAGCAGGGTCCTGAAGTCGATTGCTCGCGTATACGTCGAGTTCATCCAGAACACCCCGCTCGTCATCCAGGTGTTCTTCATCTACAACGTCCTGCCGGCATTCGGTCTCACGCTCTCGGTCTTCCTGACCGGAATGCTAGGCGTGGGAATCTACCATGGCGCCTATATGTCGGAGATCGTCCGCGGATCGATCAACTCGATTTCGCGGACTCAGTTCGACGCGGCGCACGCCCAGGGGTTCGGTTACATCGGGACGATGCGCTACGTCATCATCCCGCAGGCGCTGAAGCTCGCGCTTCCGCCGATGGCTAACCTGCTCGTCGCCCTCATCAAGAACACGTCGGTCATGGCGATGATCGCAGGCGGGGACCTGCTCTATCGCGCCGACTCGTGGGCGGGCATGAACCTCTACTACGTTCCCGCATACATCACCACCGGCGTGCTGTACTTCCTGCTCTGCCTTCCGTTCGCGATGGTCGCCCGTCGCATGGAGAGCAGTCTGGAGGTGACGCCCGAATGATGCAGGACATCCTCGACCTCGCGACACAGAACAACTTCATGTTCCTGTTCGAAGGTCTCAAGACCACGCTCTTCATCGGCCTGATAACGATCCTGATCTCAGGCGTTATCGGCATCATCTTCGGAGTCGTCTCTTCATCCGGTTTCAAGCCGGGACGATACATGGTTTCGACCTACGTGGACTTCTTCCGCAATATCCCGGTGCTTCTGATCGTGCTCGCGGTGAGGTTCCTCTCCCCGCTCCCCCCGGTATGGGCGGGAATCGTCGCACTTTCGATCTACACCACGGCGATCATCTCGGAATTGGTCCGCGCCGGAATCAAGTCGATTCCCAAGGCCCAGCACGAGGCATCGCTTGCTCAGGGATTCACTTCAGTGCAGGTGATGATGTACGTCATCCTGCCGCAGGCTTTGCGAAACGTTCTGCCGCCGCTCGTCTCCCAGTCCGTCACGGTCATCAAAGACACGTCGTTCGTGTGGACCGTCGGCATCCAGGAGCTCACCGGTAGCGGAATGATCATCCTGGGTCGCTACTATCAGACCGCGCAAGTCGTGGTCATGTACGCGGTGTTGGCTTTGACGTACTTCGTGGTGAACTTCACCATCTCCTCGCTTGCGCGCCGCATCAAGCGACCCGGCGAGTAGAGGTACTACTCCAAGTTCCAGACACGTCCGTAAACCTCGTTGCCGAGCAGCCAGCCCCTCTCAGTGGGACACAGGCGCTCGGCAACGTCGTTTTCGGAGCGATTCCAGATCAGAAGACCATCGGAGACGAGCCCGTCGAGAATCTCGACAAGCTCGGGATTGGCTGCAGACGCTTCGTCCACCAGGGTGCGCGACACACCGTCTGACATGCGCAGACCGAGCATCAGATCCTCGCGTAGTGCCTCGCTCT
>CAZMJV010000039.1:8820-11535 GCA_964566905.1 uncultured Coriobacteriia bacterium
ACACCGTCTGACATGCGCAGACCGAGCATCAGATCCTCGCGTAGTGCCTCGCTCTCGGTGAGGAACTCGACCTCCTCGGGGGCAGCGAGGGGCTCGCGGAGGAACGCATCGATGTCATGCGTCCACGTGAACCGGACGCGAGCTGCATCCTCGGGGATGGAGGGCGTCTTACCGCGATGCGACCAGCCCTCACCCTCGTCGAGACGAGCGTATTCCTCGACCGGAAGCATGGAAGACGCACCGGGACCGACCCCGATATAGGGGACTCCGGTCCAGTAGGCCGTGTTGTGCTGTGACCGCTTACCGCTGCGCGCATAACTCGCAACCTCGTAGCGCGCGAGACCCGCCGCAGAAAGACGTGTCTGAGCAGCGGTCATCATCGCCGCTGCGCGGTCCGCGTCGGGCTCTTCCATGCGTCCTGCGTCCACCGCATATCTCAGCGGGGTGCCCTCCTCGACGGTGAGCGGATAGATGCTCACGTGCCCCACACCGGTCGACACCGCGGTTGTCAGCGAAGACTTCCATGAGGCCATGGACTGGCCGGGGATACCGCACATTAGGTCGAGCGAGACGCGCGCGCCGGTTGAGACCAGGGTTCGAACGGCGTCGAACGCGACGATGGCGTCGTGTCGCCTCCCGAGGGTCCGCAGGACCGCGTCGTCGAAGCTCTGGACCCCGATCGAGAACCGGTTGACCCCCGACGCCACGAGCGCCTCGACTTCGTCCTTGTCGGTGGTGTCGGGGTTTGTCTCGACGGTGAACTCAGCCTCGGGACCGACCGCGACCCGCTCCGTGATCCCGTCGACAAGACGGACCAGCGCCGGTCCGAGGACGGTGGGGGTCCCGCCACCGATGTAGACCGACGAGACCTCGGGGAGGAGGTCGTAGCGCCAGAGATGGTCGAATTGGAACAGCAGCGCAGAGCCAACGCGCTCGGCGTCCCCGCTCTCCTCCGCACGACTCGTGAAGTCGCAGTACGCGCACTTCCCGATGCAGAGGGGCACGTGCACGTAGAGCGCTATGCCGGTCATGACACGTACTCCCGATACTCTTCGAGCAGCACGATGAGTTCCGCGAAGTCCATCGACGCGTTAACGCGCTCGCGGAAGTGGGTCGCGCCGGGAAGCCCATGGGTGTACCACATGACGTGTTTGCGCATCCTCAGAGCTGCATGGTGGTCGCCGATGAACTCCCTGAGGGCGTACGCGTGCCGCAGTGCCGTGTCGAGGCGCATCCGCGGCGTGGGCTCACCCGGATCGGGCAGGCCGGCGCACAACGCTTTGGCGCGGGAGAAGATCCAGGGATTTCCCTGAGCCCCGCGGGCGACCATGACCGCGTCGACTCCGGTCTTCTCGAACATCTCGACGACGTCGACGGGTTCGAAGACGTCGCCGCTGCCGTAGACCGGGATGTCGAGTGCCTTCTTGACGTCGGCGATGATCGACCAGTCGGCATGGCCGCGGTAGAACTGCCCGCGCGTACGACCGTGGACGGCGACGCCTGAAGCGCCCGCCTCCTGGAGCGCGAGTCCGAACTCGACCGCATTGACCGACGACGAATCCCATCCGCTCCGATACTTCACCGTGATGGGGACGTCGACTGACGCAACGACCGCTCGCACCAGATGCGCCGCGAGGACCGGGTCGCGCATGAGCGCGCTCCCCTCCCCTTTGTTGACCACCTTGGGCACGGGGCAGCCCATGTTGATGTCGATGAGGGCGAGGTCGTCTCCGAAATCCTCGGATACGATGCTCGCGGCAGAAGCCAGCAGTTCCGGGTCGGACCCGAATATCTGAGCGGCGCACGGGCGCTCGTTCTCGGCGCGGATCAGCAGCTCGCGCGAGTGCGTGCTCGAGCCGCCGTGATGCAAACCCGCGGCGCTGATCATCTCGGTATAGGTGAGATCGGCCCCCTGCTCGCGGCAGATGCCGCGGAACGGGGCGTCGGTGATACCCGCCATGGGGGCGAGCAGTATCGCGCCCGAGGGAACGATTTCTGAAAGCGAATGACGCACGAGGCCGCCTATTCGTCCACCTTGAGGATGGCCATGAATGCCTCCTGGGGAACTTCCACGCTGCCGATGTTCTTCATGCGCTTCTTGCCCTTCTTCTGCTTCTCGAGCAGCTTGCGCTTACGGGAGATGTCTCCGCCGTAGCACTTGGCGAGAACGTCCTTCCTCCGCGCCTTGACCGTCTCGCGGGCGAGGATGTGCCCGCCGATCGCGGCCTGGATGGGCACCTCGAACATCTGGCGCGGGATGATCCCGTGCAGCTTCTCGGTCAGCACCTTGCCACGCGCGTAGGCCTTGTCCTTGTGGACGATGAACGACAGCGCGTCGATCGGGCTTCCCGCGAGGAGGATGTCGAGTTTCACGAGCTCCGAGCGCTTGTAGCCGAGCGGCTCGTAGTCGAGCGACGCATAGCCCTTGGTGCGGCTCTTCAGCTGGTCGAAGTAGTCCATGATGAGCTCGGAGAGCGGGATCTCCCAGTGCATCTCGACGGTGGTCTTTGAGAGGTACTGCATGTTGACGAACGTACCGCGACGGCCAACCGAAAGGTCCATGACCGCGCCGACGTACTCCGGCGGAACGAGGACGGACGCCTTGAGGAACGGCTCCTCCATGTGGTCGATCTTGGAGGGGTCGGGCATGTCCTGCGGGGAGTGAAGCTCGACCACGTCGCCGTTGGTCATGTAGATGTGGTATTCGACGCTGGG
>CAZMJV010000040.1:0-2774 GCA_964566905.1 uncultured Coriobacteriia bacterium
GAAGCGTCCGGCCATGCGCCGGCAACGTTGAAGTAGCGGAACACCACCGAGCGAAGGCCCTGCGACCGACCGCGCCTCTCCAGCTCCTCCTCGAACATCAACTTGCTCTCGCCGTACGCGTTGATGGGCGAGGTGGGCGAGTCCTCCCGAAGCGGGAGCGATTCCGGCTCGCCGTACACGGCGGCTGTCGACGAGAACACGAGCGCGTCGACCCCGTAGCGCGCCATCTCGCCGAGCATCACGAGCGGTCGGGCGTAGTTGTTGTTGAGGTACTTCTCGGGATCGTCGACCGATTCGGCCACCTCGATGTACCCGGCGAGGTGCATGACCGCGTCGCACCCCGGGAGGGCGTCTGCCAGCGCCTCGGCGTCGCCCACGTCCCCGACGACCAGCTGCGCGCGCGGATCGACCGCCTCTGCATGCCCTCGCTCCAAAGTGTCCAAAACGACCACCGAGTGGCCCGAATCGAGCAGTTCGCGAACGGTTATCGACCCGATGTACCCGGCGCCGCCGGTGACCAGAATTTTCATGAGAGGCCTCCCAAGTGGTTTCTCCATGTAGCATGGTACTCCGAGGCAGCGCCGCACGTATACTTGGCGTGACCTGCCCGTGAGCAAGGAATCCGCATGACCAAGGACCGTCAGCCCGACAGCACTGACACAGCGAAGACCGACGATCTGTCCTCGGTTTCTTCCCTTGCGTCCGCGCCTTCTCTCCGCGAGGAGGCGACCGGTCGCCATCGGGTCAATTCCCGGCTCATGGCGGTCGCTGTTTGGCTGCTCATCGCGGTCGTCGCCCTGGGCGGCTCGCTCATCCTCTACGTCACGAGCACGCAGACCGGCTTCCCCCGCACCGAGGAGCAGCGCGAGCTCGTGATTGCCCAGTCCAACCTGGACGCGAACCCCGATAACGCCGACGCCTGGTCGCGGCTCGCCCGCGCGCAGGCGGCAGTGGGCCAGACGGACGAGGCGCTCGCAACCGTGCGGCAAGGCATCGAGAGCACGGGCGAGAAGTTGATGACCCTCACCGAGGCGGATATCCTCCGCTTCGCGCGCCGTCAGACCGAGGCGATCTCCTCCTACAACCTCGCCGAGAAGTACTACGAGCAGCTCGTCGCCGACGGGACGGTCTCCGCGGACGAGCCCAGCGAGTACCTCGCGCAGGTCACCTACGGCCGAGGCCTCTGCGAGGTCGCGATCGGGGACGACGAGGCGGCCCTCGCCGACTTCGAGGCGTCGGTGCGCTACTTCCCCTCATCGGCCGACGCGTGGGTCGCGCTCGGAGACGTCTACGCGACCATGGGAAGCAATAAGAGCGCGATATCCGCCTACAACGAGGCGCTGCGCTATGTCCCCGACCATCCGGGCGCCCTGCAGGGGCTCGTACGCACGGGGGGTGAGCGAGATGCCGGAGAATGACGCGCGGCGCAAAGTCGTCAAGGCTAACGTCGACCGGCACGGAGACGCGGTCGAGATCGACTCCACCGTCGTCGATCCGCTCGTTCTCTCGATCGAGCGAACCCGCAAATGGCTCGTCGGTATCGTCATCGTCCTCGCCGCGGTGCTCATCGGAATCGCCGCGGCGCTCGTCAACTCGTTGAGCCCCGACGCGATCAAGACTCCGTCTTCTGGGATCGCGGATTCCGGTCCCATGGTTTGGGAGCAGTCCATCTACGGAATCGGTCCGACGGCCGACGAGCTCTTCATCGCGCCGACGTCGGTGGCAGTCGGCCCCACGAGCGACATCTACGTCGCCGAGCCGCAGCGCTCCAGGGTGCTGGTCTTCTCGCCTGCAGGGGTCTACGACCGCACCATCCAGCCCCTTTCCGAGGAGACGACCGGCACGCCGATCATTTCGCGCCCCGAGTCGGTGTTCGTCGACGAGAACGACAACCTCTACGTGGCCGACCCGGTGCAGCACGCGGTCTTCGCGTTCAACGCCGGAGACGAGCTCATGAAGTCCTTCCCGCTCGACGACGAGCCTCGCGGCGTCGCGGTCGAGGGAGACCTGCTCTACGTGCTGGGGCAGGGGAGGGTGTACGTCCTCAATGTCGCGACCGGCGACGAGATCCGCTGGTTCGGCTCGTTCGGGAGCTTCTCGGGCGAGATCGACGCCTACCAGGGCATCGCGGTCAAGGACGGCATCGTCTACATCGCGGATGCGTTCAACAAGCGGATCGAGGCGTTCACGTCCGAGGGCGACCTGCTCTGGGAGAACGACGGGGTCACCGGTACCGACGACGCGGGAGTCTGGCAACTGCCTCAGGACCTCACCATCGACGCGGCCGGTCGACTCGTCGTCGTCGACGCGCTCAACTTCGAGCTCGTCGCCGCCCGTGCGGATTCGGGCGAAGTCTTGGACGAGTGGGGGGATTTCGGCTCGCGTGACGGGACGTTCTCATATCCGTCGTCGATCGCGTACGACGCCCTCCGCGACCGGTTCGTCGTCGCCGACACCAAGAACAACCGGGTGCAGATCGTGACGCTCCCGGGGTCGACCTCAGGAGCGGCGAGTCTCGTGAAACGGGCGACGCTCAGCCCCTGGCGCTACCTCACCATCCCGGTCGTGGCCGTCCTGGCCGCGCTGCTCCTCTGGATTGTGATTCGTTTGGTCCGCCGGCGACGGCATCGGCGCAGGTAGGGTATGTAGTGTGAAGAACGTATGTGCCACTTTTCGGGATTGTGTTCAGTTCCTTTATTGCTCCTTGTATTTACCTGAACGTGGTATTATTCAATGCGAATATGCCTAGGTCAGAGGCCTAGAAGATCAGAGGA